>JALYGW010000206.1 GCA_030776915.1 Thermoproteota archaeon | reverse complement strand
CACAAAGAGAGGCTAGTGGATCTGCCAAGGCAGGAGGAGATGGTCAAGCCCAGTAAGGCGAAACTCTCAATAGTTGTTCCAACTTATAACGAATCGCAAAACATAGTCAGAATACTTGACTCAATAGCCGAAACGCTTTCTCCATATGCCGCAGCAGAAATAATAGTGGTCGACGACAACTCCCCTGACGGCACTGCAGATATTGCTAGCCTGCATGCAAAGAATATTTCCAATAGCAATAACGAGAAATTACATGTTGAGATTATTCGGCGAGAGGGCAAGTTTGGTCTCAGTTCTGCGATAGTTGCAGGAGTGCAGTGTGCCAGAGGCGATTTGTTAGTCGTCATGGACGGCGACTTTTCTCATCCTCCTCAGGTAATTCCATCCATAATTGAAGCGTTGCAAGATTCAAACTGCGACATAGTAGTTGCGTCACGATATATAAAAGGGGGATCCATAATCGGCTGGCCATTTAAACGCAGAATTATGAGCAAAGGCGCGACTAAGATAGCTCAATATGGACTTGGCATAGAGGTGAAGGATCCAGTATCGGGGTTCTTTGCATTCAGGCGAGACATCATCGATGGTGTCAAGTTCGACGCAATAGGCTACAAAATGCTACTTGAAATTTTGGTCAAGACAAAGGGTGCCAGAGTTAAAGAGGTACCTTACACATTCACCAACAGAAGCATAGGAAGGAGCAAGCTTGACATCGGGGTAATGTTTGACTATCTTAGGGCTGTTATGCGCCTTTATCGCTACGGCAAGTCGATGAGGCAAAAGGAGAAGCGCACGTCTGTCCGCTTTCTCTCAAAGGCAGCAAGGTTTTACACTGTCGGTGCTTCTGGGCTGTTTGTCAATTACACCGCTTCTCTACTTTTTAACGTGCTGACTCCGAGCGTATGGTATCTATACTCTACAATCATTGGTATACTAATTTCGATGACGTCCAACTTTTTCCTCAACAAGCTGTGGACTTTTGAAGATAGGGAATTCAACGTGAAAGAGACAGGGATACAATTTGGCATGTTTATTGGCTTTAGCTCGCTTGGCGCCATTATCCAGCTTCTTTTAGTCTATGCGCTAGTTGAAAACTACAATATGGAATATCCGCAGTCGCTGATCTTGGCAGTCACTGCGGCATCTGCAGGAAACTTCTTGCTCAACAAGAAGTGGACCTTCAAGGAAAAAATCTGGAGTTAGATCTGTCTTTTGCATAAAGATTTAGTCCATGAATCTTAGCTAATTAGTTATGACAGTCATGGGCCAACGAGAAGAAATATTTGCAAATATGCCGCCATAGGAAAGGCATTTCCAAGGGAGCACTAGTAGTGTATTCCATAATACATGATAGAAATGCATATACTATTTCAACCTAATTTGCTCGGTTCATTTTTGGTTCGAGCTCAGATACTACGACAATATGCAGTACTACGCTGCGCGCCATCAAGTACAGGCAAAACAGATGTTAAATTAGCTCAAATACAGAGTGCCGGGGTTGGATTATTTTGCTGTCATTGGATCGTACTAGCCGGTCTTGAGCACGACCTTTGATTCTTTTTAGTATCTAGAGATAGTCCTGTCAGTATAGATCCGTAAACTTCGGATTTGTTGCCTACACTTGATCTAGGCAGCCTGGAAATATTTATGCGACCAAGCCTTTTTACGCAACTAATACGACTACAAATTCAATGGACTCACTTGACACAATTTTCTCAATTCAAAAGGAGCTTGCATCAATGATGGATCTTTCCCGATACCCTGCTTCCATAGATGGAAGGGTCTCTGCCCTTTGTACAGCAATAGTCCATGAGGCTATAGAACTCCAAAGACTGACAAGCTGGAAATGGTGGAAAAAGCCTACACCCTTTGATAGTGAGGCGGCAAAAGAAGAACTTATTGACATTTGGCATTTTGTTGTCCAAACATCGATAGAGCTTGGCATGAGCCCCTCTGACGTACTCAATGAATATAAGAAGAAGAACAAGGTCAATCGCAACAGGCAGTTATCAGGGTACTAGCGCCTCAGCAACCTTGTCAATCTCAACTGTCCCTATTAGGTCTATGATTTGTACTTGATGCCTAAATTTGTCGATATCCAGCGCACAAGATGTAACTATTGGATTAGGGCCAACCGCTCCAATTATTCTACCGTATGAGTCCACACCGTTGCTGGCAAGTGCCAGCAGTGCCTGTCCTGCTCTATGACCCTTAACCTCCTTCCCGCAGACTAAGATGAGCTTAAGTTCTGGATGCTTCATAGCGAAGACTATCATTGCATCGATGCCTTTGTTCTCAGAGAGAAGCATGCCTGCTATGAGCACTTTATTCGTGAGAGACGATCTAGATATCGTCCCCTAGCAAATCAATGCTTGAGAGCGTACATATTGCTAGTGCTTTTCCTGCACCAAGATAATATTCGTGATTAATTGGCAGCAGGGCTTTGCATAACTTCCCCGCAGCCTCTTCCAATCTTTTCATTTTTATAACATCATTCTAGGCCCCAGCTTACTTTATTTGTCGGCGTGACCTTAACAAAGGGCGCTTCGCCCTCCTTCCAGGCATCACTTCTGACCCACTCAAAGCGATCGTGAAACATTTTATAGAGCCTTGCAAACTCTTGACCCCTTTCTATGATTTCAGTCGTGCCTTGCACGCACACCGCGCTATTGCCAACAGAGCTATAAGTATCCACTGCTAGCGCCGCTGTCTTATTACGCTTAATGTTTTTGTATTTCCTGGTTTCATAATCGGTTGCGATAAAGAACGCCCCATGCTCAAAAATATATGATACAGGAACGACGTGAGGGATTCCGTCATGACATGTCGCTATCCTGCAGGCTTCATTCCTGTTTAGAAAATCTCCTTCTGCTTGGCTAAACATTATTTTCGCCATCGACAGAACTGCTGATATCTAATATTTATAGGCCTGCCTCTTTGGTGCCATAGGCTTCTTCACTTCCCTCAAGTAACAAAGGTGAAGCTGAAATAATGATGTGTAGAGCAAAGAATCATTACCGCTGACGTTTGGTTTCCTGCTAAAACATTTCTGGCTCTCGCTGAAATAATGCCGCATATGTATAATATAGTGATTACAACTTTGTAGAATGACAAGATGTGGCTGTCTTAGTGGTTGGTATCATTTTCTGATTTCTTGCTCTCTAACCATCTGCTAAATCTTAGAATCAACACTCCAGCAGAAATAGAAATGAGAGAAATCGCAAGAAAACTAGGCTGCACTACTGACTGGAGCTCTCCTGGCGCTGTTGAGCGGTAAGAGCATCTTTCACTTTCCCCGCAATTCTTTATAACAGGAAATGAGAGTAAGACGACCACAAAGATGACCATGAGCGCCACACCTGCAGAAGACACTATCGCTCCGGACTTTGCCAGATTCTCTAGTGACATCATGTAGCAGCTTCCATCCACTCAGAGCAATTGATATTTCTTTTTGTGTCTCTGTGTCCTTTTTTTCTCATAGTTCATCGGGATTTATTGTCACAAACCTGTACGAGTCTTCGCTGCTTACCCGTTTAAACTGGCTGTCAAAGTATAGGAACGGCTGGACTTTGTAAACATGTTTGTCCCAAAGCTCGTGCACCTTGCCAAAAAAGTCCTTTTTAGTCTTGCCCTTGATCCTAAGTAGTTCATGCGTAAGTATATGCGAGACTCGTGGGCAATTATTGTCCGCATAGAAGTGATAACGCTGAATTTCTGACATGCTCGCTGCTGGCCTCTGCCACCATGCAATCCCAATACCTGGCGCAGTGTAACCTTCAGTATTGCAGTCAGTAAATACAGGCTTAAAATATGCAAGGTAAAAATGAAAGATGTCCTGTCCCCTTTCAGAGTGGTCCCTTATTAAGTACGCCACAGACATCCTGTCAAAAAGCTTTCCCGGAACAATTGGCAAAATGTCTGCCTGAACTGGAAGGGAAATGTCAAAATAACGTCGTGTCCACCACTTGAAAAAACGTGTCATCGCCAAAACATACACCCAGTCCTCTCTTTCCAGTTGCTGCCATTCTTTTTCTTTCGCAACATAGATGAAGAAGAGCCTGTCTGGTTTCAATGATGACTCAGCAGCCAATTTTTTGTGATGCAGACTTATATTTGCCGCTCCTGCAACAATGGTTGTCTTCAGTCATTTGACAGTACTCCCTTCTTCATAGGGTCCGCTTCACCCGGAGCGCTATATTGCCATATCATGATAGAGTCCTGCTTTATCTTTCAGATGCTCATCGTAAGTTAGTATATATACGCAACACTGATTTACTCCTCTATCCATTTGGTGACACAGGCATGCAACCCCAACAGAAAAGGAAGGCACTTCTGTATGCGGGTATTGGCTTTGTATTGATCGGCGCAATATCAATGGTTCTAACGTATATGTTATTGTACTGATCGGTCGAAGACAGTCCTCTCTTCCTGATTTGGGCCCACAAGACCATAATCTAGAGATATCCACAAGCATTAGACAGAAATCGCATTGTATTACTTATTTCTATACACTGATGACTGGCTAATTCTGGAAATTTTGAGGAATTCAATAACTGCTATTTTGCAATGACATAACTTGAGGTAGTAAGATATACGATGAAATTTCCCGAACTCTGGGAAGATGGACTGGGAAGCACAAGTACACGCTGCTTAGTGAATAATAGCCTGCTTCTGCTTCTGCTTTGATTTACTATACATCCACAACAGTAGCGAAATGGTATGGGCAGGTACAAAGTCGCCAATAACTGGAATAAATTCTGCTAGGTTTAACAGGGTCGAACGCTTACTCTTTGTTATGCTATAGAGTGTTCCTGTCACTATCCCATCAGCTAATGTGTTGCGCGCAGTCATCAACCTCTTTTTGCGCTCCTCCCAATCTTTCTGAGCACTGCCGCCTATCTGCATATCGATGATTGTTATTTTGTCGTCCTACTCTTACTCAAGCCCTTGAAGAGATAAGAAAGAACCGTGAGAAGGCAGAGAAGAGGATAATTCTATCAGGCAAAATTATGGTCGTTGGACGTGTAGCACGAGGAATTCTCATTCTTCTTGCTGACTGGTGATGCTAGTCTGGTTCCCAGTAGGAGGAGCAGCGGCACTACCAATCTCAAATGGAACCGTTCCACCCTTCCATTCCCACTCCCTAAAACGGGCTTCCTCCGGAGAGAATTCAGTTTGACCTATTGCCACCATGTTGTCAAGGAATGCTAGCTGCCCAGTAGAGTTTGTATTGAAAAACACAACACCAGTTCCACTTCCTGTGCCATCAGGATTTAAACGACTAATGTCAACAAAGGTAGTGGTAGCATTCTCTTGTTCTGCTGCACCATCATCGTCTCCCTCAGTCTAGATAAGGCTTTGCCCTTTATCAAGGGCAAGACCGTTAGGTAAAATATTAACCGTGACGTTTGCTGTCTCTGTTGCATTTATAGTCGTACCAGTAGTAGCGTTTGGAGGTATTATTGTTAAGTTGTTCACAGTTGATGACTCAATGTATGTTTCATTGATTGGATTGACACTTGCCGTTTCAAATTCCACAATCATGAATACATCTCCCAAAAGAGCATCTGAATTGTTGGTCGTGCTGCTTACAGCTTCTCCTCCTCCTTCTCCTACTGTTGTATTAGTTATTACATCAGTAGCACTTGCTGATTGAATTGGTAACAAGGCACCTGCTGCTACGGCAATTCCTACTGACGCTATTATCGTCTTAGCCACAATTACCCCTATAACATTTAGTGTTTTCATTATATGGGCCGGTGAAACATATTAAATTTAAAGGGTTTCTGAGATTTATCTTGATTTTTTCCAGCTCGTTCATCTATATGAATAATAAAAGGGTAACGCTAAAGGTGATAGCTTGTTGTTATTGTTGTCGTCGTTATATTATTCTGGCCCAAAAAGTGAATTCACTACAAGTTTGGCATACACTCTAGAAATTCTGGATTGGGGTGCAACCCTCCGGTATAGTGGCCATGCGCGTGGTCAATAAGGCGCTATGATTGAGTAATATTGCTCAATTTGGTGGTGTAGTATTAGAACATGACAGAAGAAGTTAAGTGGCGACGAGAGGGAACATGGAAAGCTGGTGAGATACTCTTAGTTATTGGCATTATCAGTATTTTGCTGGGTCTGTTTCTCTTCATAATTTTGGCTAACCTTGGAGTTTGGCTGATTATAGCAAGTCTATTACTGCTCTTTTTAGGCCGTAAAAGAAGAGTCAAAATGAAAGCAAGAGATAAGTGAACTCACCACATATTTTGAACAGATAAGTCAGAAATGTCGCCTACAATCGGCATTGCAAACAGCATTGGTGCCAGATAGTCAAGGGATTCCACCGCAGCAGACACTAGAAATGCAGCAGTAGCCCTCATTTTGAAGACAGGGTGCAACGATCCTAGCTGTACGCCATGGCTTTTAGGCTGTATGGACTCTTTACTGCTTACCTGTGTCGTTTCTTACCTTGTAGGCCATATCCTGGCTATTCAGCCCCTTTTCTATTTCTGAAGAGCTTTTGCCCGCCTTAATCTTGTCTTGAAGTTCCTTTACCGCTTTTTCTTCAACCTTATCTTGATTTGCTGCCATATAGGCAGCATTCATGCTAGATCCTATTTATTGAGTTAACTTAAAATTTTCAATTAAATTTGGTCTTGGCTGCAAGATAGATTTCGGAAAGCTGTATGTCCTATATGCATTAGTTGACAGAGAGGAAATTTTTCGCCGCTCAAGCATTTGGGAAAATAATCGTTTTGCTGACTTAGCCATGTCTCCGACAAGAGCCTAGACCTGCTAATACTGTGGTTGTGATATCAAGCAGCATTTCCTAGCTGACCCAGTATAGTAGGCGAGAGACTCTTCTGGTTATCGTAAAGGAATAAATCTCAAAAAATTAGATAAAGGCAACTGACCTTTGCGCTATTCGTGCTTTCATATCAGCTTTCGCATAGTATCGTGATCGTAATACTGTGGCTTCTTGTACCGCCTGTACTTGCTTATCTGCCGCCATAGAGATAACGTAAGAAGGAGGGATGGTAGCAGAAAAGCTAGCGGGAGGATCCACGTAGCTATCAATTTTGTCCTTGCCACTTCCGTTGCATTTCCACTATAAACCTAGATATTCAGGGGCATAAGC
>JALYGW010000205.1 GCA_030776915.1 Thermoproteota archaeon | reverse complement strand
TGCACCGCTTGCCTTAGTAAAACATAACGACAATGGAATTTTCAGCGATATTGTTGATGCTAGAAACTTTTTCTCTTCTCTTACTGAACTTGTTTCCATTCATTATGTAGGAGGTGATGGACAAGAGGCTCTTCCAAACAACAAATTGTCTGCACCATTGAGAGTTGGAGTAACAATAGGGAAAACTCCACTCACTGATCTTCGTATACGGGGAGTCAAGGTCAGGTTCTCTTTAGATCCAGGAGGTGGCACTCTTGGTACATCACCTGGTGAGACTGAAAAATATGTATCTCCAAACGCTAATGGAGTTGCAGAGTGCAACTGGGATCTGACTGGTGCCCAACAACAACAGCAGCGGGTAACGGCTGAGCTATATATCTGTGAGAAAAAGATCGTCGATATTCCATCCATCCATTTTACAGCGACTTTGCCTGTCCTCTTTTACTACATTCAAGGTGACGGTCAGGAGGCTGGACCCGGCAATAAGATTAAATTGCAAGTCGGTCTAAAGATAGGTTCCACCACAATACCTACAGGACCCTCGGGCTATCAAGTTAAATTTGTTCCAACTGATGGTAGTGTAACTTCAAGTGATCTCGTGCCTTTTAATGGGGATGGCATTGCAGAAACAACTTGGACAGTCGGCCACAACTTCTTTGATCAGCAGGTAGTTGCCACACTGTATTATGACAAGGAGGAGACAAATTTGCAGAAAATCAAATTCAATGTCCGTCTGCCTTTATCGTTCTACTATGTGCGCGGAGATGGAGAGCGAGCACTTCCCGGAGACAAGGTCGAGATAGAGGCAGGAATCAGAGTCAAGGCGGGGATTCAATTACCTGATGACATAGAGTTTCAGATCCGATTCTCAATAACAGAAGGAAGCGGTGGAAGTTTGGCTGATTCTATGAATGATGCCCTGCCATCTGCAGCGGATAATACATATGCCTCTGCAAAGACTACGTGGACACTTGGTTATGAAGATATGCTGCTAAGACAGCAGGCTAAGGCTGAGCTTTATTTTTCGAGGAAAATAGCTGGAGCTGGTCCAAGCTGGATACCGGCAAATCTCCCGCCTATTTTCTTTAATGCGATGTTTCCCCTGTCCTTCTACTATATAGAGGGAGATGGAGTAGAAGCACCTCCGGGCACGGATGTGCGGCTTGCTGTTGGGTTAGCACTAGGAAGCAAACCTGTACAGCAAGGATACTCTGTAAGGTTTAGCCTATTGCATGATGAAGCGGGCTCTGAAGAAACTCTTGGCATAGTACCTTTGAATGATGCTGGTATTGCAGCTTTTCAATATCGAATGTCAGAGGTGCGGCAGAAGCATCGGGTCAAGGCTCAGCTGATGTTTGAGGGTGAAGAATCAGGTAACCTCGCTAACTTCAACCCCATATACTTTAACATGAGACTTTTGGAAAAAATAATAACCATAGCTAACACTGGACTTGTGGAGTTAATCATCCGTGGGGAGCCCAATCCACAGCGGACATTACAGTATGGACCATTTGATCATCACCTGCAAGATCTTAGGGTCCCACCAGCTGTTATACTCGGACGGGCTATAGATGAGCCGAGTAGTACTCCGATCCCTCACACGGAGGACTATGCACTCAAATCTGGTGATTGGCACTTTAAGCCTGTAAGAATAACTACAACTACCTTCAATGTAGAGTTGTGGTATCCTAGTACTCCTAATATTACTTCAACAAGGACTATTCTTGTGCGATGGTGGGCAATACCCGCACAGGAACAGAGAAGAGAGGAGCCTCGGGAGCCGATAAGATCGATACCAACTATTGTGTTTGATAGGCAGTCCTATCTCGCAAATGGAACAGTTAGAGTCACAGTTACAGATGCTGATGCTAACAGAAACCGTAATGATGTAGACCTAGTCAACGTAACTGTGAGGTCATCCCTTGACCCACCTCCTATTATGAATGTTAAATGCTCAGAGACAGGCCCAAATACAGGCGTTTTCGTTGGTGTGTTTGAAACCTCGGGTTCTCCCGCTGCAGGCAAGCTTCATGTAAGACCAGGTGTTTTTGTCAATGCAGAGTATTTGGGAGCGAGTGGTTTAGACAGGGTCACAGCTCAGGCAACAATTAGACCCATCATAGTAGGACCCCTAGAACCACCAAGCATTAGTATAGAAATCCCTGAGCCCGGCATTCTTGCAGTCAGTGCTCGCAGCCCCGATTTCCCTGGGGACAGTCTATCTGTCGATTTAGCTACAAGCGAAGCTCCTGAGAGAATACCTGTGACTCTGCACAGAGAACCAGGCACAGACAACTTCGTGGCCAGATTAAATTTCAATGTACAAGAAGGCTCAATTACTGACAGAACCAGAAGGATTCCTATCCCTGGGCTCAGGGGAGGGACCAAAATAAAGGCAATTTACAGGTATGGACAAGGCGACTCAGAAATAGTTGAAACAGAAAAAACCCTACCAACATAGTCTGCAATCTCTCAAAACTAATTCTTTTTGAAACAAAATTGCTTACAGGCAGCAGAGGTCGTACTGTGCATTATTATTATCATCATCCGCTATGTCTGCAAGGAAATGAGTATGAACTGTCGTGTTGCCTTCAAGGAGGTACAAATAGCCTTAAATAAATTCGGCCGCACCTTTGGTTGAGCAATTTGCCAAAGAATTTAAGATGGAATATCACTGTTTATGTTGAAAATGGGCCAACGTTATCTTCTACTGGAGATCTTGACCCTGGAAAATCTGATGTAGTTCATGCAGTGGATACTGTAAATGTTGTCGCTGGCAGCGGTGATACGACTGTCTCGGTACAACCAGGATCCCTTGACAAAATAGAGTTCATGTACATAGCATCTGATCAGTACGGTGATGGAACCAACTTGTCATATACCTTTATGGAAGGTGCTGGTGCTGGTGATGCAAGCAGCCCTGTAGTGTTAGAAAAACCGCACATACTTACGAGTGGTAGCTTGATAGGATTGTTTGACAAAGCCCCAAAAGAAATCAAGATTTCAAATGGAACTGGCACCGATGCCAAGATTGACGTCGTAGTTGCGAGGAAAGCTGTATGACGAGCAGAGGATGGTGATATATAGCCATGCCAATAACCCCAACTTATCCCGGTGTATATATCGAAGAGCTTGAGAACCCTGTACGCACTATAGTTGGTGTCAGCACATCAGTTACTGCTTTCATCGGCCGGGCCAAAAAAGGTCCCACCAACGATCCTACCCTGGTTAGGAACTTTGGAGATTTTGAAAGGACATTTGGCGGTCTGTGGAAAAAGAGCACAATGAGCTATTCTGTATATCAATATTTTCTGAATGGAGGAGTAGACGCACTTGTTATCCGAGTCGCTCGTTCCGATGCAACAAAAGCATTATTTAGTAACACATCTGAGCTTGGCCTCACGTTTGAGGCAGAAAATCCCGGTGAGTGGGCAAATACTTTGAGAATATTTGTAGATCATGATGTCAATGACGACGCATCAGACAAAGGTGATCTATTTAATGTGCAGGTAAAACAGCTATTGGTCAAAGGCGAAACTGAAAGCGAGGACAAATACGTGGAGTTAGAGTCTTTTTCAAACCTTTCATTCCGGGAAGACCATCTTCGTCGGGTAAGAAAAGTGCTTGAGGAGGAGTCAAAGCTTGTGCGCGTAAATACAATGTCATTGACTGCAAGGCCAAATGCAGCCAAATTCTCGCCGCCTGAAAGCGATTCTGCACCCGATAGGGGAAAAGATGGTAGCGATATAGATGAATTTGATCTTGAAGGTAGCAAGGCCGATCCTGCTAATAAAACTGGCTTGTACTCACTTGATAAAGCTGACATTTTCAATTTGCTGTGTATACCTCCACCAAAACCTGATGGAACTACTGCTAGGGCTCTTTATACTCGTGTATATACGGCGGCTGCAAAGTACTGTAAAGATAAGCGCGCAATATTGATAGTTGACCCACCAAGCAACTGGGTTTCTTCTGACTCACCAAGAAACGCTACACTGGGCATCGATGCAGCCGGCCAAAGCGGCCTTGGGCTTACAAGAAGTGAAAATGCTGCAATATATTTTCCTAGAATAAAGGCTCCTGATCCTTTGGAGGAATACCGGACACGTGAGTTTGTTCCCTGCGGAGCTATCGCTGGTATCATTGCAAGAACTGATGCACAACGGGGAGTGTGGAAGGCTTCTGCAGGTATCGAAGCTACGATGGCGGGGGTTCCTGATCTGACGGTCAAGCTTACAGATCAAGAAAATGGAGACCTCAATCCGCTTGGAATTAACTGTCTTAGAACATTTCCTGTTACTGGACGTGTTGTGTGGGGTGCACGGACAATGAAAGGTGCCGACAGGCTTGCGAACCAGTGGAAATATTTGCCAGTGCGAAGGACTGCTTTGTACATCGAAGAGAGCCTTTACCGCGGAACCCAATGGGCTGTATTTGAGCCAAATGACGAACCTCTCTGGTCTCAACTACGGCTCAATGTCGGTGCCTTCATGCATGATTTGTTCTTGAAAGGTGCATTCCAAGGAAGCACACCTAAAGAGGCATATATTGTAAAATGCGACAAGGAAACAACAACGCAGACTGATATAGATAGAGGGATAGTGAATATTGTGGTAGGCTTTGCTCCGCTCAAGCCGGCAGAGTTTGTAATAATCAAGATCCAGCAGCTGGCTGGACAGACGGAGGTGCAGTAAGAAGAAGATGACACAGTTTCAAGTAAATGCAACTCGCTATGATCCGTACAAGAACTTCAAGTTCCGGATCAAGTGGGATGGGAGGTATGTCGCTGGTCTGAGCAAGATGACCCCTCTCAAGCGTACAACAAAGCCAATTGAGCATCGCGAAGGCGGAGACCCTAGCACAAACCGAAAGTCGCCTGGAAGAACTACCTATGATGCCATAACACTTAGCAGGGGGGTTACTCATGACCTGGAGTTTGAGAAGTGGGCTAACAAGGTTTGGAATCTTGGAAACAACCTCGGTGCAGAGGTCTCGCTAAAAGATTTCCGAAAAGACATCATTGTCGAGGTGCTAAATGAGGCTGGGCAGGTGGCAATTCAATACAATGTCTTTCGTTGTTGGGTTTCTGAATATCAATCTCTACCAGAGATGGATGCAAATGCTGACGCAGTAGCTATACAGACGATCAAACTTGAAAATGAAGGCTGGGAAAGAGATGAAAGTGTAACAGAGCCTTCGGAACCTAAGTTGTAATAGCAGAACGATTTGGTGGACAAGCGATGGAGCAAGTGACAGTTGCAATCCCCCGCGGCATTCCACCATCTAAAGATGGAAGCGCTTGGATACAGAAGGCCCAGATTCGCAAATTGAACGGTTTTGACGAGCAGTTGGTGCTAGAGTTATCGCAGACAACTCCTCCTCTTCATTCCAAAGTGCTAGCGCTCCTTGAGAGGATAACATCGTTTGAAGGAAAGCTCACAGCAACGGGCGATATTTTAAAGCAGCTGAGCTTAGGTGACCGAGCATCGCTTATGTTGAGCGCAAGGAAGCTTGTTTTTGGCGATGTGATGTCCTGTATAATTCGGTGCATCAACTGCGGCAAAGATATGTCAATCGACCTATCTATAACAGAGCTGCAATCTGTGAAAACTCTTGAGCCACAAAAGTACTATGAGGTGGATGTACATGGTTACAGGGTACAGGTGAGGCCACTTACTTCCGTTGATCAAGAGAGATTGTTTGCGGCAGCAGATTTGTCAGAACATGATTTGGAACAAGAGCTTGCGAAGGCTTGCCTTGTAGAATTTTGTTCAGATATGACTATGGCCTGCAGTGGTGGTGGCGGTGGTGGTAATGAGCTGCCTGGGCCCCTGGTAGAGGCAGTCGGAATGCTCCTAGCGGAGGCTGATCCTCTCTCAGATGTTATCCTTAGTATTGTCTGCCCTGAGTGTGGCCATCCCTCTGAAGTGTCACTTGCCGTTGAGGAATACATCTTTGAAGAATTTGCTTTGCGCACGCAACAGCTAGAGCGCGAAGTACATTGGTTAGCATTTCACTACCATTGGAATGAGACAGAAATTCTATCGCTATCTACAGAGAAGCGGAGAAGATATGTCGAACTTGTGAACGCAACCTTGGCTGGGGAAACTATATGAGCTACTTTAAAAGAATTGTACATTTTACTCTTGGGGGACGACGATCCTCCTCAACATTGAAGCATGCTGTTACGCCAGACTCAGTTCCTGAGAAATTGGAGGCTAGTACCACCTTGCATTTGAACAAATACAACAAGACAAGGGTAAAAGCTTCGGGCCCTGCTAGCGAGGGAGACTGGTCACGTAAAGAGGTGAAAAAAGAAAGAGAAAAAGAGATTGGGATAGAAGCTCCGCATTCTGTTTCACAAATCCCTGGTGCAACAACAGAACAATCATCATCATCATCTGAAAAGCTTGACCAGAAAGCACAGACCCTGAAGTCTCTTACTCCTAGCCATGATTCTACTGATACTTCAAAGAAGATCCCTGCGCAATCGCAGAAGGAGACAGGTAATGTTGTACCAAGTGTAAGCAGTACACGAAAGAGAGAAGATCATCATGATAAAAATTCTGAATTAGAAATAAAACAACAACAAAAAAATGATACTACTGCCCAATCGCAGACAACATCTGACGGCGGCGTCATTGACCATACCACATATCATGGCACAATGAGTAGTAGTAATAGTAGTTCACTTCCAAGAATTATCAAACAAGTTGATAGTTATAATGGTGATGCAGCCACCACCAACACTCAAGGGCCTTCATCAGAAAGTGAACAGGCAGATTCAAGTTTTGCATTGGATGAGAAGCGCAATCCTGATCTTGCCCAACCTCGAATGTTTCCGTTTCAATTAGGATATAATGGAATAGATTCTAATAGAGATCTGGTGAACGCAGAGAGATATGGCAAAGAAAACAACAACAACTACTACATCAATGATGATAAAAAGAAGTCTAGCAATGAGATTTCTCATACCAAGCCGCCATTGATGATTGATAAGCACAAGCAAGAAGGAGGAGAATTCTCTGGTGTTGAAAAAGAAGATAATGTTTCGAGTAATCCATCTGCAAGATCTGGATATGATAGAAAAAATGCTAAAGTCATACCGACGAATCCTGATAGTATTAGACATTTACCATCTACTATTCATTTTCAACAACACACTCAAGAATTGGATCAATCACGGTCAGAAATTGTCGTGACTGTAAACATCGGGCGTATAGATATAAAGACATCGACGCCATCTGAGCGCAAGTCTTTGACGATTAAATCAGAGTTCTCGCCGCCACTC
>JALYGW010000204.1 GCA_030776915.1 Thermoproteota archaeon | reverse complement strand
ATACGAGGGAAGGCATTTGGACTAAATGCGCCAAGTAGTATTGGGGGATGCGGCTTTTGCACAGGCTTAGGGCCAATTTTTGAAGCTGGTATATTGTAGAATAGACCTTTAAACTCAACCACGTCATCAGTCCATATTCGTTTCAACACTTGCAAAAATTCGTCAGCCCTTGCTCCTCTATGTTTGTAAGGTATGCCAGAAGCGTCATACTCGTCTTTTGACCATCCAGTGCCAAGTCCTGCAATAACTCGACCACCAGATAACACATCCAGTGTAGCAAATCTTCTCGCAAGTGTAACAGGGTTGTGAAACGGCATATCAATTATAGAAGTTCCTAAGGAGATTTGCTCAGTGTTTCCTGCTAAATACACGAGTGTCTCAAGCGGGTCAAGTACACTTTGGTATTCGACTGGTATGGGGACACCTGGTACTCCCCCATATGGTGTCTGGGGATTAAGTGGCCATAGAAGGCGCTCAAATACCCAAAGACAATCAAGTCCTTCTTTTTCTGCCTCCTTTCCAACATACAGAACGTTTTCCCTTGTTGCAGATTCTCCAGTTTGTGGCAAAAGGATTCCAACCTTCATAATATATATACAAAGAAAACTAGAGCGACTCATTATTAAAGAAGTTTGAAAAAATATTTTTAGATAGCTTTCTCTAGTCTATGTCAAATAGACGATAAGATGATGATTTTGTCCAGGGGACTGACGATTATGATAGAACAAGAATTTCGTTTTTTACTAGAAAAACGACCACCACTCCTTTTATGATCATTCGTTCTCATTATTGCCAGTATGAAGCAACGCACACAAAGTGCAGCAGCAACAACAATGAAAAGCCTATTGTTATCAGCCAGTTTCCTTCTTCTCATAGGAGCACTTGTACTAGAGGCCATTGGATTGAGACCAGTTGCAGCTCAGGAAACTCCCACATCATCGCCACCTCTGACCTTACAAACAGACAACCAGTCGGTAACCGTTTTAGTCAGTTGGAGCCCACAGGAAATACAGCCAGGTCAAGAAGTCCAGTTTAGATTTGACTTTCAGCACCCGTTCTCTGGCGAATCACTGCCCATGTAAATTACAATTTTGAAACCATGGACGAACAAGTAAATATTGCCGAATCTATGACTAATCTTCATACTCATATAGGGAATGACCTTCAGACAGTAACTTTTAACGATACAGGTAACTTTAGGCTAGTAACCACAATTATCGGTACTGGATTAGAGCCGCCATTTGATACAACGAGAAGTGGTACTGCCGAATCAGCAATCATGGTTGTACCTGAATTCCCAATTGCCCCTGTCATATTGGCAGCGGCTACTGGACTTGGAATCGCGCTATCGCGGATGAGATTTATGAAAAGGCACGGATAAGGACAAAGAGGCAAAATATCGTTCTACATTTTTTTATTTGCTTTATGTTTCTCTCATCTTTGGCTGAAAAGATGGATGGATAATGCTGCTATTATAGCTATCATTGTTTTGGTATTCTCTCGATCATTTTGTTCTTTATGCTGTTCTAGCAATTCCATAATAACAATTGTCGTCTGGATGGAGAATAGGCATAGGGTGGAGATGTGGCAAACAAGAAGAAAAATTCTTTCTCAGTACTACTACAATCAATAGGACAATAACAATAAGTTTGATCGACGACAATTTCTTCAGACAAAATGTACAACTACGCTAGGTAGAACCTGAGCAAGATAAAAAAATTAGACGATGAGTAATCAACGATCTTCTATAGGTCTATATCCAAAGAGCACACATTTCTGAAAACCTCTTAAGGTCGCTATGATCAAACACTTTACATACGGAGTTGTAATCCTGCAAAGCTGACCTATTAGCTGAATTGTGTCTAAAGTGATGGTTTTTCTCTTGAATATTCGGTCCCACATTGCAGAAACCTTTTTAGCTTGCCATTACGTTCAAAAATACTAGCAAAGAATCCTCTTTTTGAAGCGATATCATCGCTAATCCCGACGGGCCCGTTCCTTTATCAGTTCTTTTAGGAGGGTTCTATCGAGATATCACAGCAAGAAGTTAGCTTTTTAACTTTTAGCCAAATCGCTAATACTAGGTTGATATAGTTATTGCAGGGCAGTTATGCTGGAGCACCAATGGTCTTTCTTTGTTCTGCGCTATCGCAGCAAAGCTATGAGTGAGCGGCTTATAATCAAAGAAAACTAACTAATTAGGTGATTTAGACATGTCACAAAATCCAATGGAAAAAGGTGCAAAGCCGCCACATCCTGAACAACAGCAAGATGTGC
>JALYGW010000203.1 GCA_030776915.1 Thermoproteota archaeon | reverse complement strand
CCATAATACGTGATGAAAACAAGATAGTTATCAGATCAGACATCGGAGTCGCTGGCGAATACCATAATAATGGAGAATTTAATGCACTTGAGGGTGGAAGCAAAGCAAAGGCAGTTTTAGATCCCCTATATGGTGCTATCAGGCAGGTTCTATTAATGAGAAAGAAGAAGAAGAAGAATATAGGAATAGAGATTGGCATTTCTTCAAGAGTACCTTCCGGCATGGGCCTGGGATCCTCTGCTGCATCTTGTGTTGCGACGGTGGCTGCTGTAGATTCGCTTTTCCAAAAGAACCCCAGCAGACAGAAAGTATGCGAGCTTGCGATCGAGTCAGAGAGGCTGATTCACAAGAGAACTTCCGGTGCAGATTGCTATGTCAGCACCTTTGGAGGGCTGATGCAGTATTATGGCAAATCAAAAAGCTTCAAGAACATAGAGACAAAGGGATCGCTTTCCCTTGTCGTTGCCAGCACCGGAATCAAGCACTCTACTTCAGACCTTGTGGCAGGTGTCAAGAGGTTCAAGGACACAAATAAAATACTCTTTGAAAGCCTTTCAAAACAGGCTACTGACATTTGCTCGCAAGCATGCACTGCCATAGAATCAGGTAAATTTGATAAAATAGGCGAACTTATGAATGAAAACCAAATCATACTTCAGCAGATAGGCATATCACACCAAAAGGTAAGTGAAATAATAGATATATGCAGCAAAGCCGGTGCCATTGGAGCTAAGATAACAGGAGCAGGCGGAGGAGGTGTGGTTATTGCTCTTGCAGCAAGCAAGCAGGAGAGTACTAAAATAGCATCACATATCAAGGCGGCAGGCTATCAGTCGTTTGAAGTGGAAATAGACTACAATGGGCTTTACGTCTAGAGGCCTATTTTCCGCAATGCCTCTTTTGTCTTTGATTCACCTTCTTTTATGAGGTTTTTTATCCCTGCCTGCGTAAAGTCTGTATTCTCATATAGATAAGGAAACCGCTCTTCCCTTGTAATGTAGACTATTTTCTTTATCTCGGCTCCATGCTCTTGCCTGTATTTCTTGTACTTGTGCCGAAT
This sequence comes from Thermoproteota archaeon, assembly GCA_030776915.1. Taxonomy (GTDB): domain Archaea; phylum Thermoproteota; class Nitrososphaeria; order Nitrososphaerales; family Nitrososphaeraceae; genus Nitrososphaera. Next base: position 5,995 of record JALYGW010000203.1, on the reverse strand, counting down.
TCTTTTAAGTTGTTCTTTATCTAGTTTTTTGTGATCCGCATGCTTTTCTACTATCTGATATAACTCCTCAATGTATTGAAGGTAGCGTGTTATTACCTTTGACATGACTACATTGTGTTCGGTTTTATCGCTGAACACAATATCTCGTGCCCTGTGCAATACTTCAGACAGATTCTGCGGCAGCCTTTCAATCTTTTTCGGATAGTTTTCAACAATAAACACTCGCTTGTCTATAACTGGAGATGCATCAATCACTTCTCTCAAGGGCGTATTGCTCAGGAGGCTCCCATCCCATACATACATTCCTTTTTCAATCTCAACCCAAGGGAAGCCATAGAGAGGATATCCTGAAGTGCCAAGCAAATGCTTGACCGTTATCTGTTGATGTGCACTGTCAAATGTCATTGGCTTTGCAGTCAGCACGTTTACTGCAGTTATTATCAGGCGAGTGTTTGGATTTCCTCCAGGCCGCAACTTGTCATAGTCGATGTATTTTTCAAGTGTCGAGGCAAGAGGGGAGTGATCGTAGATGTATGTCCACTCATGCGGTCGAAAATATTTCGGATCTTTTATTGCATACTCGGGCCTCCATCGTGGTAAAAACATCGTGTTATTGCCATATAACGCCGAGCTGTAGAAGGACAATGCTTGCCGGAGTGATACCCCTGCTTGCTGGTGGTAACGGCTGTAGTAACTTCCTAACTCATTGTCAGTAGGAGCAAGAGGAATTGACGGGAGCAGCAGCGGCGGCACAAGATCAATTGAATTTTCTGCAAGCTCGAGCCAAAATTGTTCAAGTGCAAATTCAGGCCGCTTATCCTTGCTGCCGGCAATAATTGCAGCATTTATTCCCCCTATTGATGTGCCAGCGAGGATGTCCATCTTGACTCTAGTTTCTGCAAGGGCTTTAAACACCCCGCAACCAAAGGCCCCAAGGGATCCGCCTCCCTGCAATATCAGAACGTTCTCAAAGCCATTATTGCGTTCCATGGTCAAAATATCCAATTTCAGTAATTATGCATTTTTGAGAGGGGCCGTAAGATGTATAGGCTTGACTAGATCGGCCACATCGACCCAGCAGCGCGCTATCTTGTCCATGGAGTATATGAGGTTCAGTACTGCGACTGTGGACTCTAGATTGTTTGAATCTACGCCGCTCTTGATGGAATTTATAACTTCCATAAAATTATCGTACATCTTGACTACACCATTTGATTCTGATCTATTCTTGTTTACAAATGCAGATACTGATTTTTCATGCATCTTTTCTACAAGTACTCCAGCCTCGACTATCTTATCGACAACTTTGATGCGCGAAAGATCTATTGCATTTGCAAGATCAACGATATAGTCTCCGGCGCTCTCGAGAAGGTTGGCTGCAATCCTATAGTCAAGGATGTCAATGTTGCTCAGGTTAAGCTTGCCAGCTAGTTTTTGATCCATCATGGCGCTTCGGATCAGTCTGACAAGCAAAAAATATTGTCGGTCGACTTCGTCGTCCCTGCCGCTTATCACTTTGCGGATACTACTATTCTGTTTTAGTCTTATGGCTTCAAGCATGTCTCGGTACATGCCTGCGACTATTGCACTCATGCGGCGGAGTATCTTTTCAGCATCAAGTGTATCTGCGTCAAGTAAAAATTGGGCAGATATGTGGAAGCCATCTTCATCGACTATTTCTAAGCCGACCAGCTTTCGCATAGCCTTCTTAACCCTATCGGCGTCTTCAAATGAAATCTGCGAGCTGGCCTTGATCCGGAACATGTCGTACCCAAGGAGGTACCCGCCATAGACTTGGTTAACGAGCATGTCCATCGATACCGACAGATATGGAATCGTCAATTCCTTTATCTTGTCTGCAGTGTCGTCTTCTGAAGGAAATATCGATAGAGAGTTATCACGGTTGATGTGCAGTGGCACAATGCTTCCTTTCTTTAGATTGTTGCTTTTGATCCACAGACTTGGCAGTGATACCAAGATGCTGCTACCTATCTGCTGCAAGCGCCTCGCATACCGTACCATATTGTCTGTTTAAATACATTTAAACTAATTAAACATTATTTTTATATTTTCGGAGTTTTATAAACACCCATATGGCAACAGAGCTGGTTGGAAAGCCTATAGCAGTAGCCAAAGCATTCAGTCCAGGTCACATAACAGGCTTTTTTGAAGTGCCACATGATGCTACTACTACTATTTCTTCTTTCCATTCCCTGCATAAGGGTTCTAAAGGGGCCGGATTTTCTATCGATAGAGGCATTACAACAACAGCGTATCTTTACGAGAGTGCAAAACCGGAGTACCAGATCTGCATCAATGGCATTAAAAGTCGCAATGCAGAAGTTTCGAAGTGGGTTATTGATGAATATCTTAATCTTGTAGATAGACCTTACTTTATAAGTATCCACCATGATGTTGAAATTCCAATTGGCTTTGGTCTTGGCTCAAGCGGTGCAGCCGCACTCAGCCTCTCATATGCACTTAATCAAGCTCTTGACATAGGTCTCAGTAGAACTCAAGCAGCACAAATTGCACACCAAGCAGAGATTGCTTGCAACACGGGCTTTGGCACAGTAATTGCCGAGTTTGCCGGAGGCTTTGAGATGCGAACAAGTGCCGGGGCACCGGGTATAGGTTCTGTTAGCAAGATCAATCTGGATAAGAATTACAAGGCGATAGTCCTCTGCCTTGCTCCCATTTTGACCAAATCTTTTCTTACAAACCGCATAGATGAAATAAATGGCCTCGGAGGCATCATGCTAACCAAATTATTGAAGTCAAGAGGCGTTGACGACTTTCTCAAAATGTCGCATAGATTTGCAGAGGTTTTGAGACTCACAGAAGGCAGATGTAAAGGACCAATTGCAGCTCTCAAGACAAGAGGGATTAAATCAAGCGTAGCACTCTTTGGCCAGACTGTTTTCACCGTCGTTTCGGAGGAAAGGGCAGCTGAGACGGCGGATGCCCTCAGACTATTTGGCGGCAGGCTTGTTGTCTGTAATATAGATATGACAGGGGCAAGAGTGCTCTAAGATTGCATATAGACCGCATTGCTATACCGTCAGATCATCCTAGAGCTAAATCTCTTTACATTCGAGAGATGCTGGTCAATGGCTTTAGGCGAGGCCTAGTAGTACCCGAGGGTCTAATTGCCCATGGAAGAGGCGAGGCATACGATTATCTGATTGGCGAGCGCACCACAAAGACTGCCCAACGGGCAATTAAGGTGGCTGCTGCAATGCTGTTACTCTCAAACCGGCCTGTCATATCTGTAAACGGCAACACTGCTGCCCTATGCCCAAATACAGTGGTGGAACTTGCAAAAATGGCTGGCGCGGATATTGAGGTCAACATCTTTTATAGGGCTGAAGAGCGCGAGATGGCGATCAAAGCAGAGCTTGAATTACATGGTGCAAAAAAAGTATTAGGAGTAGGCTCAAAAGCATCAGCAAGAATTCCGGAGCTCCAAAGTGAGCGCAGGCGAGTTGACCCTGATGGCATCTATGCTGCTGACACGGTGTTGGTTCCACTCGAGGATGGTGATAGAACAGAGGCGCTCGTAAAAATGAACAAGACGGTAATTGCAATCGACCTCAACCCATTATCGAGGACATCTAGGGCTGCAAATATCACTATTGTTGATAATGTCGTAAGGGCTATGCCGGCGTTGGTAGAAGCCACACGCAAGCTCGGTACTATGTCATTAAAAGAAATCACGGATAGTTTTAACAACAGGAAAAACCTACAAGAATCACTCAAGCTCATGAAGGGTGAAGTTTGACAATTGCAGGGCAAGACAAAACTCAATGTAAATGATATATTAGCTAAGAAAGGGAAAGAAAAAATCTCCGTTCTTACAGCATACGAGTATTCTACTGCAAGAATATGTGATAGTGCAGGAATTGACATTTTGCTTGTAGGCGATAGCGCAGGAATGGTCGTATTGGGCTATGCAAGCACAGTGCCTGTTGGTATGCAAGAGATGATGATATTTTGTGGTGCAGTGGCAAGGGGAACCAAGCGCGCAATGATAGTTGGCGACATGCCCTTTGGTTCATACCAAGTAAGCCCAAGTGTGGCAGTTGAAAACGCAGTCCAGCTGATAAAGGCTGGATGCGATGCAGTCAAGCTTGAAGGAAGTTCTGAAATTGTAGATATGATAAGGGCAATAGTAGATGCAGGGATACCCGTTATGGGTCACATTGGACTCAGGCCTCAGACATCATCGCTATGGGAAGGTTACAAATTGCAAGGCAGGACAAAAAAAGGAGCGATCAAACTGATTGAAGACGCCAATGTTCTAGAGAAGGCGGGAGTCTTTAGCATTGTTCTTGAGATGGTTGCAAGTGAGGTGACAGATGCGATAACAAAGAGTGTGTCAATTCCAACAATAGGTATAGGCTCAGGCCCCAGCTGCGATGGTCAGGTCGTTGTTCTACATGATATGTTAGGCATTTATGAGGATATTCGGCCGAGATTTGTAAAAAGGTATGCACAACTTAGCAAGGATATATTTAATGCAGTTTCAAGCTATAACCATGACATCAAAGCCGGCACGTTTCCAGAGGAATCTAACACATTTCACATGGATGCAAAAGAGCTGGACAAATGGAAGAATGAAGGAAGAACATGAGAGCAAGAAGAAGAGGAGTTCACCCTTCAAAAGACATTCTTGGAACACAAGGAAGCCAGCTTGAAGGCAAGAAAATAGTACTTTGCATCACAGGAAGTGTTGCCGCTTACCGGGCAATTGACCTAGCACGGCTATTGATTCGACATGACGCAGATGTTCATGCCGTCATGACAGAATCAACCGCATCAATGCTGCTCAATCCTGAAATAATGAAGTGGGCCACAGGCAATGATGTAGTCACCAAGTTGACCGGTAACTTGGAGCACATCATTCTAGCCGACTATGGCATGTCAGATCTCATTATTGTCTATCCATGTACGGCTAACACCCTTGGCAAAGTAGCAGCAGGTATCGACGATACACCTGTTACATCAATTCTTAGCGTTGCACTTGGCAGCAAGATCCCAATAATAGTAGCTCCTGCAATGCATGAGGCCATGTATGACAACATATTTGTCCAGCAAAATGTCAGCAAATTGGAAGAACACATGGTATTTATTGAACCCAAGATGGAAGGAGGCAAGGCAAAAGTGGCTGACCCTGAGCATATACTAAATGCTACAATTTCAGTCCTTTCCAATAAGGCATCGTTGTTGTCAGGCAAGAGAGTGCTTGTTACTGCTGGTAGTACCATTGAATATATTGATCCAATAAGGGTCATGACTAACCTAAGCTCTGGTAAGATGGGTATAGCTATAGCACAGGAGGCACAGCGGATGGGCGCAATTGTGACGCTAGTGTATGGTCATGGAACCCTAAACTCAGCAACCGGCAAAATAGTGCGCGTAAATACAGGTGAAGAAATGTATAAGGCGGTTGTTTCTGAGTTATCATCCAAGAGGCATGACATTGTTATAATGGCTGCTGCTGTTGCAGATTTTGCACCTGCAAAAAAATTAGACAAAAAGATCGACACAAAGATAGGTAAGATGGAACTGTCACTTGTTGCTACAAGGAAAATAATTGATGAAGTGAAAAATAAAAGCAAAGACACGTTCCTTGTCGCATTCAAGGCAGACTACTCTGTATCAGAGTCAGTCCTGATAGAAAAGGCATATAGAAAACTAAAGGAGTGTGATGCCGATATTATTGTGGCAAACGACCTAGGCAGAAAAGGTTTAGAACCCGGCTCTGATAAAAACCAAGTGTTTATTGTTGACAGGGACAAAAAAATTGTCCACTTGCCTCCTGAGAGCAAAGCACAAGTTGCAAGAAGACTGCTAGAGCTTGTGGCTGAATTAACAGCAGAGGGTCGTAGCAAATGATATGATCTTATCGCAATAACAGTGACCATATGAAATTTTTTTCAGAATACTTAGCCTTGATGCTATACTATTACTAATTACTATTTCTTCTTGTACC
>JALYGW010000202.1 GCA_030776915.1 Thermoproteota archaeon | reverse complement strand
ACGCGACACTGCTATAACACGAAGGTCATATGTAGACGGGCTTTCTGCAGTCACAAGTCCCTTCTGTTCCAGTGGAGTATTTTCAAGGCTGAATTTGAGAGGGATAAATGTAGTAAAGCCTTTTGTCTTTCCATGAAGCTCCCTGATCTTTATTACATGGTCGACGATATGTTCTGGTTTTTCGACATGGCCAAACAGCATTGTGGAGTTACTTCTTAATCCTAGCTCATGTGCCTGACGAGCAGTGTCAAGCCATTCTTCGCCAGAACATTTTCCGATCACTATTTGTTTTCTAGTGTCTGCGTGAAAGATTTCTGCGCCGCCACCTGGAAGCGCGTCAAGCCCTGCACTCTTCAGCCGCAATAGTACTTCCCTGATGGAGTTTTTTGTCACCCGTGCTATGAAGAATATCTCTGCTGGAGTAAATGCTTTGATTGTGACCCTTGCAAATTCAGCTTTAATTGCTCGCATCATGTTCTCATAGTACTCAAGCCCCAATTTTGGGTGAAAGCCTCCAACGATGTGAAGCTCAGTAGCGCCTAGCTGCTCTACTGCTATTTTTGATCTGGCAACTATCTGCTCAGTCGATAATGTATAGGCATCATTTTCGTTGCCTTTTCTGTAAAAGGCACACAGTGGACAGCTGGCTGCGCACACATTGGTGTAATTGAGATAGTATGATGCGGCGAATGTGACAGTGTCGCCGCAGAATTTGCTGCGAATCTTATCTGCGGCTGCTCCTAGGAGGAAAAGATTTTCCTCATTCATAAGCTGCACTCCGTCGCTGTGCGTCAACAGCTCTTCGTCGCCGGATAGAGCCTTCTCCAACGCAGGGGTTCCGCCTGAAACAGTATCAGTTTTTTGCAAAGGATCTTCTTCTGTTTCTCTGTATGCTTTAGCAGATCATATAAATCGTTGTCAGGTTTACCAATTGAGAGCTGAAAGAATATATAAATATCATTAAGGTCCCAAAGACCCCGTTAACATTTGCATAATAATAATAATAATAAACTGGTTTCTGATTTTCTGAATAAATCCGATATTGGCGATATTCTTGACAGCTCCCTTGCAGGCCACCGGCTTGGCCTTAAAGACTGCATCAGGTTGATCAAATCTGACGATGTTAATTCTATGGGCTTTGTAGCAAACATGTTGAGGCGGAGTCTCTTCGGTGACACCGTCACTTTCATTAATAACATTATCCTTAACTATACTAATGTCTGCATAACTTACTGTAAATTCTGCGCGTTCTATCGTCCGCCAGGGCACGAAGAGTCATATACTGTACCGATCAAAGAAATAATCAAGCGCGTTGCTACGTCAAGAGAAATGTTTGGCATCACGCAGGTGCTAATACAAGGGGGCCACAACCCAAATCTCAAGCTGGAGTACTACGAAGACGCATTCAGAGCGATAAAGCAGAAATATCCTGAAGTGGGTATAAACGGCTTATCGCCATCGGAGGTAGATATGATTGCTAAGGTCGAGCGAAGCAGCACAAAAGAGGTTCTTGCGCGGTTAAAAGATGCAGGCATGGATACCTTTGCCGGTGGCGGTGCAGAGATCCTTGAAGACAGCATCAAAGAACAGATAAGTCCATTCAAGATAAAGAGCCACGAATGGCTAAGAATAATGGAAGAGGCCCACCACTTAGGCTTGAAGTCAGTAGCGACGATGATGTATGGAACAGTTGAAACAGAAGAGGATCGCGCAAGGCACATCATAAAAATAGCGCAGTTGCAGGAAAAGACAGGTGGCTTTATGGTCTTTATTCCATGGAGCTTTGAGCCTAATAAGACCCAGATGCAGTCTGAAGGCAAAATAAGGTACGCTTCAGGCGGGCTATCGCTCCTAAAAATGATCGCAATTGCAAGGATAATGTATTATGGTCTTATTGATCACTTGCAGTCGTCGTGGCTTACAAACGGTATTGGCATGGCACAGCTTGCACTCAATTATGGCGCCGACGACTTTGGAGGCACCCTTGTTGGCGAAGAGGTAGTAAGTGCAACTGGCTCAAGGTCAACGGAATTGACATCCGATAAGATAATTGTCGCTATCAAGCGGGCCGGCTTTAGATCAGCCGAGCGCGATAATTTCTACAAGCTCATTAAGTACTATTGAAATACTTGTCCCACTTGTTGTCGACAAGGACTTTTGTTTCGTCGTCAACTACTACAAGCTGCTGAATTTCACGCATGTAGCCTTCATCTCTCCATTTCGTGGTGGCATCGATCCCAAGCTTTGAGCCAAGGTTAACAAGAGGTGAGGCGGGGTCGAGCGTGTCTGTTGGGGTATTATTGATAATGACAGTGTCGCGAGCAGGATCCGCTCGTGTGGTCAATGCCCAAATCACATCGTTTATGTCGTGGACGTTAATGTCACTATCGACGACTATGAACATTTTAGTCAGCGATAACTGCCCCATACCCCAAAGCCCCATCATGACTTTCTTAGCCTGACCCGGATAATGTTTCTTTATAGAAATTATCGCGAGCCCTTGGAACCAGCCAGCAGCAGGCATGGAAAAGTCGACCACTTCAGGTTGAAACATCTGAATGAGGGGGAGAAATGAACGCTCAATCACCTTGCCAAGATATGCGTCTTCAAGTATCGGCTTGCCTACTACTGTAGTGAGGTAAATTGGTCGGTTACGTCTCATTATTCCTGTCAAGGTGAATGTTGGAAATGGCTCTGCTGGTGTATAGTATCCTGTATGGTCACCAAACGGCCCCTCCATTCTGATGTCGTTTGGATCAATATACCCTTCAAGCACAATCTCTGCATTTGCTGGCACTTCAAGGTCATTGTCTGTTGTTTTACATTTTACTAGTTTGACACCTTTCTTTCTAATGATGCCGGAAAACAGATATTTGTCCATACCTTCTGGCACAGGCGCGACTGCACTAAAGACAGTGGCTGGGTCAGCACCAATCACTATGGCAACTTCAATCTTCTTTTTGTTCTGCTCTTTGATCATCTTATAGTGTTCAGCACCACGCTTGTGTGTCTGCCAATGCATTATTGCATGCTTGTCATCGATGATCTGGACACGGTAAACTCCCAAGTTCCGGATGTCAGTTTCAGGATGCTTTGTTACAGTCATGCCAAAAGTGATAAAGCGTCCAGCGTCGCCTGGAAATGACTTGAGTACAGGCATAGAGTTGAGCGATACCTTGTTGCTGTCTGTTTCAACAACTTCCGTGACTGGTCCGTGGTCTGCGTAGCGAGGTCCATAGTCACTTATCTCTGACAGCTTGGGCAGCATCTTTAACTTGTTGAGCATGCCTGCGGGCATCTTCATTCTTGTAAGCTCTGTAATGCGCCTTCCAATTTCAGAAAAATCATCTGTTTCAAGTGCTATTTCTAACCGCTTCATACTACCAAAGGCGTTGCCCAGCACTTGCATGCTTGAGCCTTCGACATTTTCGAAAAGCACAGCTGGCTGGTCTCCGGTATACATCAGCCGTCGCATGATTTCTGCAATTTCCAAGTTAGGACTGACCTTTTCTTTGACTCGC
>JALYGW010000201.1 GCA_030776915.1 Thermoproteota archaeon | reverse complement strand
AAACAGCCATAGAGTTAGTTAAGGAAGTTGGTATTGAACCCCTAAGACTTGCAGACATTAATTCAAAAAGAAATAGGAAGAAAAGAGCTATAGATTAAACCTTGACCGTGATACCAGTTATTATCTTCTACTTTCTATGCGACTAGTTCCTGTCCGAAGAAGTCACTTTAGAAACCCGTTTCAGCGCTATAATAATACAATAACTTCACATTATATTAGTGAGACATTTTCATAATGCATGATATATACATATATAGAAACCAACTTGAGGGCTTCGGGTGATTAGAAAAATAAAAATGTAAAAAGGGGAGATATATACTGCGGTCGCTTCAGGCTTAACCTTCTTCCCAGCCCTTGTCGAACACACCATTCTTGTGCAGAGGGACTGGTTGTCCTGAGGTGTACTCCATTGGCCTCATCCAGAAGATAGCATGTGTTGGGCAAACACCTAGACAAGCGCCGTCTGAAATGCACCTTTCTGGATAAAAGACGAACGCCTTGCCTCTCTTCCACCCTTCGACTGGTTTTACCCTAAGAACGTCTGGACCGAGTGCAGTGCAAATCTCTACACAGAGTGCACAGCCAATGCACCTTTGCTCATCTATGTCCGGAATTATAGCAATTGGCATCTTTAATTCACTTAAACTCAGTATCGTTCGAAACTATTTAAACCCTATGTATGCGGCAAAACACTGTTATAATGTAAAACATTTAAGTGCAGCGTAAAAATTGATTTAATAACAAAGTATGAAAGAAAATAAAGGGAAAAGTTGCGTTTTATTTGTTCATTCTGAGCACGTCTACTTGGCCACTGTGCAGCCAATCCTTCAGCTCATCATGTGTTGGCTTGGCGTCGTGCTTGCCTGCCAAATGAAGATGCAGAAGAACATAGTTAACTTGGTTGAGTAAGGGCTTGTTTGATTCGTCACCTTTGCGAGTTTTTTGCCTCAAGTCAGCCGGAACAGTATTCCACCATTCTTCAAATTTTCTAACCATACCAACATTCTACGAACTGAACTTATTAAGGGTTTTCGGTTTTGCAAAACACTGTTATACAGCTGCAGCTGCGATTTGCGATTACTTGCACAACCCATTAGAAATATAAGGATTGAGAAAAAAGAGCAAGCTTGTGCCCTTCGCAATTCATGAACTGCATAATGCGTATAGAGCCTACCGGCAGTTTCAGGATTGCAACCCGCCTCTACATCATGCGCGCTATATCTTTCCCTTTTTTGAGGGTTCATATTTCGCATACCGTAAGGTGGATGTACTTCGGACTGTAGAGATTGCAAAGGCAATTTCTGCTAATCCAAGCTATGTCGATATCGGGTGCGGCTACGGAGACTTTCTCGATAAAGTGCGACAGCTGTTGCCGAATGCAAGAGGGATAGAAAAAGACAGAAGCATCTTTTATGCATTTCAGATTTCAAAGCCTGATTACATTAGCCTGATACCTGCCGAGGATTTGTCTGAGTCAGTCGATGTAGCCTTTGTCGGTTGGATGGAGCCCGGGCAGGACTTTCGTAGGTTTGTGGCCAAATGCGCCAAGTGTGTTATTACAACCTTTGATACAGGTGGCCAATGCGGAATAAACTGTGCCTGCGAATATGAAGAATTTGGTTTCCAAAGGGTGGCATGGTGGAGAACGCCGTCGTGGATAGATGTAAACGGAGAGCTCATGAACCGTTACTATGCGCCTTCGCTTGACTCAGGCAAGAAGGAGCAGTTAGCAAAATTGCGCACCGCACACAACTTTTGGTATGTGTATGCAAAGCCAGAACTTACCGCCAAGATCAAGTCACGCTTGCAATGGTGGTTGAAAAAACTAGAAGAGCCAAATGATAGGTTCGATTTTGAGTCTGTCCTTGATGAATGTGGCTTCCATTACATGGAGGAACTGCCAGGTCTTACAGACAACAGGAAGGTGTGGGAGGTGAAGTTTGACTAAATGCCTTTTAATCTTGAAGATCTGCGCAAGGCCAGGCATGAGCTGGCGCAATTTGGGGTAAACACAGAGTCACCAGACCATGAGCGCTACATCTTTCCTTTTTTTAAAGGATCTTACTTTGCATACAGGAAGGTTGATGTACTGCGCACCGTCGCTGTTGCAAAGGCAATCTCAAGTAATCCAAAATACCTCGATGTAGGATGTGGCTACGGAGATTTCCTAAAGCAGGTACGAAAGTTTATTCCTAGCGCTAAAGGAATCGAAAAGGACGCCGGGATTTTTTATGGTCTTGGCATCATAAAGCCAGATTATATTAGCATTGCCGACGCGCATTGGATAGACAAAAAATACGACCTTATCTTCGTGGGTTGGATGGAGCCGGGCCAGGACTTTCGCGATCCAGTTGCGCGTAGCACAGATGTTATTATCACTACACTTGATCAGGGCATCAGCTTGGAAGCTGAATTTGACGGTCATGGCTTCCAGAGAGTGGCATGGTGGAGGACTCCTTCATGGGAGGATGTCAATACAGAGATCATGAATCGGTACTATACAAAAATGCCAGAAAGCAAGCGAACCGAGCTTGCTAAGATGCGAGGAGCACACAACCTTTGGTATGTGTATGCAAAGCCACAAAAAGTCCGAAGCGTCAAGGCAGCACTCAAAATGCAGGTTGAAAAAGAATTACCTATAGATCATAGATATGACTTTGAATCCATACTTGATGAATGCGGATATGGCTATTTGCAAAAGTTGGAAAATCCTGCAATACTAGAACCAATGTGGCAGGTGCAATGGAATTAGCAAGATTTAAAGAGAGTATTGCCGACAGCTCTATAGTAACAATAAATTGAAAGTTAAGGTTTTGGGAGCGGCGAAGGAGGTGGGCCGCGCGGCATTTCTCGTCAACTGTGACCATACCAACGTACTGATGGACTATGGCGTACTGCTCAAGCGTGAGCCCATTTTCCCGATGCACGTCAAGCCTAAGGAAGTTGATGCTGTAGTCATCACTCATGCACATCTTGATCACTCCGGCTTTGTTCCTTCCTTGTACATGTCTGGCTCAACAAATATTCCGGCACTTGGCACTCTTCCAACTTTTGAGCTTTCTGAATTGCTTATTGAAGATATGATTAAGCTCTCTGGATTCTATCTACCATTTGAATACATTGATGTTATGACGATGCTCAGGAGCTCTAAGAATCTGCAATATAGAGAACCCTGCATGGTAAATAATACCAAGGTGACGCTCCATGAATCAGGTCATGTCGTAGGTGGTGCAAGCATTGTAGTAGAATATGAAGGCAAGAAAGTATTTTATAGTGGTGACATCAATACGCGTGGCTCAAAGCTTTTGCGACCTGCAGACCTTGACTTTGGCGAAATTGACCTGATGATAATAGAGAGCACCTATTCGCAGTCAGAACAGCAACCCCGTGAAGACGCTGAAAAGGAGCTCATTGAATTCGCATACGAAGTCATAGAGCGCGGTGGAACTCTTTTTGTCCCATCCTTTTCAGTCGAACGTGCACAGGAAATAGCAACTGTACTAAAGGCCTACAATTTCAAGCACAAGGTAGTGATGGACGGCATGGCTCTTAAAGCAAATCAAATAATGAGCCGCCACCCGGCATTCCTCAAGGATGCAGAAATGTTCAGACGCGCCATAGGAGAGGCCGAGTGGATACAGGGCTGGAGCAGGAGGCGCAAGGTAGTAGAGGAGCCATGCCTCATAATTTCGCCGGCAGGCATGCTTGTCGGAGGCTCTGCAATATTTTACACACAGCAGATAGCTAATAGCGAGAAGAA
>JALYGW010000200.1 GCA_030776915.1 Thermoproteota archaeon | reverse complement strand
ATCGAAGAGCAGACCAATGGTGAAATTTCAAAAGACGCGTGGTTTCCAGTTCCCTCCTGCATGCCCATGACAAATGTGATCGAGGCGTTCAGCAAGAAGCCTAAGTATGAATTGTCGATACACTTTGCATGCGGCGCAGGCACCTATGTATTTGAAGACAGGGATACAAGAAAACTGATACCTCTCACATCGTTTGTTGACATCAAGGGAGTCCTTGAATACTTTGAAGAAAAGGCTGACGATATAAAGTCAGGTGCTAATAGGTACTGGGCACTACTTGAGGTCGTCCGTAAGCTGAAGCAATTTGTCAACAAAGACAAGCAGCCAAGAGGACTAGACCTTGCAAGAATGTTCTCGAGCATCCTGCTCAAGCGCAATTTTGACTCTGTAGGCTCATGGCACGTAAGGTCACTCTTCCTTGGCATGATGCACTTCCAAGACAAGTACAACGAGGATCTTGAAAGACTCCAGAGGTGTGATATCCATTATCTTACTCCAGACCTCAGAATCATCCCATTCTGTGCATTCAATGTCATCCCAGAATGGTACCGCGATAGAATCCAGAAGAAGTATAGCATCCCAGTCGAAGAATGGGAGAAGGCTCACGGTCAGACGCTGGAAGCAGGCCTCTACCGAGGCTTAATGAGAAGAGGTAAGCCAGAAGCCCAGATGGGTTGCGCTCTGTCAGAAATGCACAAGGCAGCTGCTTTAGAGCAAGCAGACGATCATAAAGGAATAGAGCTGCGCAACAACATGGCTGGTGCATAAGCACACACACACCTTTTTCTTCTTCTTCTTCTTCTTTTAGTATCGATAGTCGTTCAAGCTATCTTCATGTTTTGCAGATTCTGCTTTTATGAGTGCTCAGGTCTTTTGATGCAAGAAGAAAATCTTTAGTGCAACTCTAACATTTTTTGCCAGCCTAGCTGATTATCTTATATTACCTGGCTGCTATCGGCTATGGGTGTTGCGTTTATTGCTAGAGGATGTAAACATTGCTGGGTATTTTTGAAACTTAAAATTGGATAGGCTGCATGCTCAAGCCATATGGATCTAAAGCAATGGTGTCAGCTCGATGAGCAGATCTACATTGCGGAAATGGACGAGCGATATAAGCAACATGCAGGCCTCTCCTATAGCCAACGCATGATAGAGCGGCTGGCAGAGATGAGGGCTATTAGTGCAGAGGCATTTGTCAACTTCTTTTCACAGCCAAGGGAGTTGTTTCTAAGCTCGCTCGAAAACATTGCAGATTCGTCAACAAAAAAACTTGAGCTCAAGCTGTACAATTTACGTAATGAAAAGATTATTTCTTCGCGCTACAGGTTTGCCAGAGCTCCAGTTAACTGGAGCACATGGCGTCAGTTCAACAGTATTGAGAAGGATCCGAAAAAGCGTAAGCATGTATTTGATGAATTCATTTCAAAGACAAGGTATATTTCACCTATTATCAAGGAGCGCTTCGATAGGATGGATAGAATTTACCGCCAATACTCGGACAACAAATTGACTCCTCTAGATGGCTACCTCGAGAACGAAAAGATCTCCTACTCTCATTTGGGAAATTTTGTGAAGTCTATGGGAAGGCAGGCAAGAAAACCCTTTCAAGAAGCGCTTCAAGCTATGTCGAAAAAGATGCTTGGGAGGGAAGCAGAATATTATGATGATTTCTATTTTTTCCGCAACAGAGTATATGCCGATCTTGAGAAAGAGTTTGTAGGTGTAAATCCCACAGAGCAAGTTAGACGCAATCTTGCAATAATGCAATTTGACCTGTCTTCAATCCACATCGATACGGAACAGCGGAAGAATAAGTACCCATCGCCGATATGCTTCTTTGTGCAGGTGCCAAATGATATCCGGGTGTTGTATAAAAACGAAAGCCCATATTTTGACCTGCAGGGGTGCTACCATGAAATGGGACATGCAGTACATGCTTCTTCAATAAGCGCGCAGGCAGAATATTGGAATCGCTACAGTTTTTCGATGGGAATAGCCGAGATATTCTCAATATTCCTAGAGCGGCTGACAAAGAATAGGAAATATTTGTCATCGCTTGGAATTAAGAACAACCACATTCTTGAAGAGATTGAAGCAAGGAATAACTTCATGGATCTGTTCTTTGTCACCTTCTACACTGCGAATTCGCTAATGAAGACTGAGTTTTGGCATGAGAAACTGTCGATAGAAAAGGCAAGCGACGTATATGCGCGACTGATAAAGGAGTATACAGGCTTTGAAATGCCGCGTGAATATTGGATGCTACACCACATATTACCAGATGCAATAATGTATGTGCCAAGTTACTTGATTGCTGCAGTTCGTGCGGTTGAGCTTGATCATCATCTGCAGGATAAGTTTGGAGAAAACTGGTGGACACAAGTGGAAACAGGGAAATATATTCGCGAAATAATACAGCCAGGCGCTGCAATAAACCTATCAAGGTTCTCTCGACTTGACAGCAGCCTGTTCGTGAATGAACTGACAGATATTGGCAGCATGTAAAATATGATTCTATAACTATATCTCACCGTCCCAAGGGAATGTAGTACTTATAGTGTAAACAGACCTATATTCCATAAGAAGCCAACTAGAGCAAAGAAGCAAATGGTTCAAAAGTTCCTCTTGCAGAATTGTATTCCGATCAATTTGACTGCAAAAGACATACTCGATCATATCTCACAATTCTGATTAGTTATTTTATCAAAGTACTGTGGCCAAGAAGAAGAAATAGAGTTTTATTGCAGCATCATGAAATTTATTATACTATAACAGTCCATAACTATCGACAGCGAAAGTTGAAATTTTTTTGCAACTAAATATGCTACTACTGATGATAATTTGACTATATGGCAGTCATATCATTGGAAATGCGATTTTCCTTGCATATATAAACCCATGACTTAAATGCAAGCATTGGCTTTGTAAGCTCTGACTAGAAGACTACGCCTACTTCGGCCTTTTCTTCCTTTGTCAGCGCGCGGTAGCCATCATTATCGATAATGACAACATTGATGCTGTCGCCTGTTCCAGCATTTCTCCTAATAGCAGCTGCTATCGCTTGCATGGCTACCTTGTAAGCATCATTTACGCTCATATTATCCTTGTACTCCGATTCTAGATAGCCGTATGCAACAGGAGAGCCACTGCCTGTCGAGATGAACTTCTCTGTAGTCATTGATCCAAACAGATCTATATTATAGATTTGGCCACCTTCTTCTTTTGTCCAGCCTGCCATTATTATCTGGACATAGTATGGGAAGAATCGCTGGTTGAAAAGCACATTTGAGCATAGCCTTGTAGCAGACTTAATTGGCATCAGCTCCTTGTTCTGGAGCCTATAGAGGTTGGAATTGTAACGCATGACGTCGACAAGGTTCTGTGCGTCTGCCACACCGCCGGCTATAGTCATTGCCAGATGACGGTCGACCTTTTGAATCTTCATCACATGCCTGTCGGCGATAAAGTAGCCTGCGCTTGCGCGTGTATCAGCAGCCAAAACTACGCCGTCCTTGCAAATTAGGCCGCAGGTCGTAGTTCCTTTCTTTATCTGATCTGCAATATAATCAGGATATCTCTTGTCGTGAGGATACATTTATGGAATTGAGTGAAGCGACCTGATTTAAAACTATCTGCCTGTCTGTCAGTCTGTTTGTTTTATATTCCTCTTATGACACATTTTTTCTCTAAGTATCTTGCAGCCAAAGACAATATTTGACAAGATCTGGGACAGTCATATAGTATATGAAAAAGAAGAGGAGGAGGGTGGTCAATCCTTATTGTATATAGATCGGCATCTTATTCACGAAGTGACATCGCCTCAGGCTTTTGATGGGCTGCGGATGAATAAAAGACGCGTCAGGCGGCCAGATCTGACTTTTGCCACAATGGACCACAATGTCCCGACAAGCGACAGGTCGCTTCCTATTATAGATCAGATATCGTCGATACAGATCCAGACGCTTGTTCAAAACTGCAAGGAGTTTGGAATAACACTATTTGATATGCATAGCCCAGATCAGGGAATTGTGCATATCATTGGACCGGAGCTTGGGCTAACTCTGCCGGGCACTACCATAGTATGTGGTGACAGCCACACCTCAACTCACGGTGCCTTCGGCGCCTTTGCTCTTGGAATTGGGACAAGCGATGTGGAGCATGTTCTTGCCACCCAGACTATATGGATGGACAAGCCTCAGACATTTGCTATAAATATCGAAGGGAGACGCAAAAACTCTCATGCCATCACCGCCAAGGATATAATACTCTACATCATCAGGACTATTGGCACTGCCGGCGGTAGCGGCACCGTGCTTGAGTACAGCGGCGAAACAATAGCCGATCTTTCGATGGAGAACAGGATGACAGTATGCAACATGTCAATAGAGGCAGGTGCAAGGGCTGGCATCATAGCACCTGACGAAGAGACTTTTGACTTTATTAGGGGCAGACGTTACGCGCCAAAGGCTGAGCAGTTTGAGAAAGCAGTAGAATACTGGAAGGGCCTGAGGACTGACCCAAATGCAAAGTTTGACAAGTCCATCACCTTCAATGTCAATCAGCTTGCACCACAGGTGAGCTGGGGAACCAATCCTGGGATGGTGGTAGACATTACTGATACCGTGCCCCACCCTGACCAATTTTCTAAGGGAAATGAGAATACGTACAAGGCTGCGACCCGCGCACTCGAATACATGGCACTGGAGCCAGGAACGCCAATTACAGACATAAAAGTTGACAGGGTATTTATTGGATCCTGCACAAACTCACGGCTTGAAGATTTACTGGAGGCATCACTTGTACTAAAGTGTAGGAAGGTCTCACCAAAGGTACGTGCAATGGTAGTGCCCGGCTCCCAACAAGTCAAGGCGGCTGCAGAGCGACTTGGGCTTGATAGAGTTTTTAAGGAGGCCGGCTTTGAATGGCGCGAATCAGGATGCAGTATGTGCCTTGGTATGAATCCTGATATACTTGCACCCGGTGAGCGATGCGCAAGCACTTCAAACCGCAACTTTGAAGGAAGGCAGGGAGTAGGAGGAAGGACACATCTTGTGAGTCCCATTATGGCGGCAGCAGCTGCAATCGAAGGACACTTTGTAGATATAAGGGAGTGGCTCTAAGTGGGACCTTTTATAGTGCTCAGAAGTAAGGCAACACCGCTTGACAGAGTAAATGTCGATACCGACCAGATAGTGCCAAAGCAGTTTTTGAAGCTAGTTAATAGGACCGGCTTTGGCAAGTACCTATTTTACGATTGGCGCTTTAATACAGATGGCAAGCCAAGGAGCGACTTTGTGCTAAACAATCCAAAATATTCTAACCGGCAAATACTGCTTACACGTGATAACTTTGGCAGCGGCAGTTCAAGAGAGCACGCAGTCTGGGCCATACTTGACTATGGGTTTAAAGCGATAATTGCACCATCATTTGCAGATATCTTCTACAACAACTGTCTTAAAAACGGAATACTTCCTGTACGGCTTATAGATTATGAAGTAGACTATTTGTTTAGTGACGAAGATCTTTGCATCAAGATTGATTTGGCAAAACAGAAAGTCACCGCCGGTCTTCACACCATACATTTTGAAATAGACAATTTCCACAAGAAACTGCTACTTGAAGGCTTGGACAGCATTGGGCTCACCTTACAACTTGAAGGCTATATTGCAAGATATGAAAGACAGAAGCACATGTTTGCTTTGTACGGCAACTAACAAGATTTTTATCCTAACTTCATTAAGGGAAGACGAAGGTAGTTGGCTGGCATTGTGGCTATTTATAGCTACGACTCAAATAGCAAGAACAACAATATCATCTACTACCTTGCCCATTCTATGAGGAGATTGCAACACAGAGGCAAGGCATACTGGAAAATGATAGTAGGCAAAGCCGCAGCCGATGCAGAAGGGTCTCTTCCTGCAGACGAAGCAATCCTGCGCATTGCACAAAAGGAGAATCTTCGTGGAAACAACGGAATTGGCTACCTCTCAAAGAGGCCACCACCCTTTCCCAGCATGAACAGCATTTGGATTGCGTTTGATGGGTTCTTCGTAGATACTGAAAAGCTGCACCTACATCCTTACATAGGTTCTGCAAGGGGCTCTGATTCACTTTTCCAGATCTACCATATTTTCACTCAGCTCTTAATTTTTGAGAAAAATCCTGAGCGGGCTGCTGAGTTTCTAGACAGGCATCTCAGAGGGAACCTAATGATCAAGGTGGGCGACGGAATTTACGCATACCGCGACAGAACTGGATTCAAGCCACTTGTAAGTGCAACCAATCGCGACAAGACACTAAATATCATTGCATCTGAAAACTCTCTCAGGACTTCTCTCATTAACATGGAATTTGCAGACGTCAAGCCTGGCCAACTCTTGAAGATCGACAAAAATGGCGGGCTTGAAGTACTCACGAGCGAATCTACCATAAGGTTGATGATGGATCCCTTTGAGTTCATAAGGGAGTCCAATGTCGTAGCGACGGTCAATGGCAAGAGCATCTACCAGATCCGCAAGAATATCGGCAGGGAGCAGGCCAACTTTTTGTCTAAAGAGTTAGATGTGGACTTGGCCTTTGCAGAGCCTGATTATACTCGCCCAATGACTCTAGGCTTTAGCCTTGAATATCAAAAGCACTCAAAGATGTTTGAGCTGGCAGAAGGCGTAATTAAGGATAGATACGATGACGCAGACCACATGATCGACTTTTCAGAGCAGGTGAGCAAAAACAAGCTACTCACCACCGGCAGATCACTCAAATTTGTCATCCAAAATCTAGTGCAGGGAAAGAAGATAGCTACGGTGCAGGGCACAATCCAGACAGGCAGCACAACGCGGGAGACGATATATTATCTAAAGAACACTAACGCAAAGCGCATCGACGTAGCGGTAAGCTATGTGCCGACGGTAGATGGAAGGCAGGTTGGGTTGTACACACAAAATCGCGACCTCATTGCGAATAAGTACATGGGCAAGGTGTCATCCATCAATGAGCTCAACCAAAATATTGCAGAGAGCTAGGGGCAGATTCCTTATATTATAACTCAGCGGCTGTTCTAGCAAAAGGTATCGGTGTGTCAGAAAACGACCTGTGGTTTCCTGAATGGGTGAGGTTCATTGATTACAAATAAGAGCAAGTGATATTCATCCTGCAAAATTCATCCTGCAAAATCTGCCTCCGCCTGACAACATGCAGATGCTCTATTGAGATATAGCATATTCAAGATTGAGCCTTATCCTAAAGAAAATGGACAAGAATGAGTATGTATGATGTAGAGAGGGACGAGCATATGAACCAATTCTTACTCTTGACAAGAATATGAGACAGACTACGGGATAGTCACATTACTGTTCAAGCCATAGAGCAGCAGTTGTTCACTGATGAACTCGCGCTAAGCAGCAGCGCCACAACCTATGCAATGGATTGTAATACTATTATTCTCCATAATAGAGATGACTAGTGCTTTATAAAACGTGTCAAAGTCAACTACAATCAATGGTACTACCACATAGTCAACAACTGCTCAACTTTTCTCAATATACGTAGAGCTATCTACCTTGTGGAGACATGGTCAAATATCAAATACAAGGGTTTCAAAGTGCTTCTTTGTTTGGTGCGTATGCACTTGCTGCCATTACACTGCCTAGATCAGCTTTTCTGCCTCGCTTAGGGAATTTACTCTTACTGGCCAATTGAAATTCTTGTTCCATGGCTGGTTGAATAGTATTGCCGACTTAGGAGAGATAATATCTATTAGGTTCTTTGGCGCGTCGTCTATTAATATATCAAAAGGGTAGTTGGCTTTTGGCACCGCGTCATAGATGAACAACAATTCGTCGGTGTAGACGCGATAGAGATCGAGCCACTTGGATACATAGGGAGCCGTAGGCCTCTCGCGCTTTGTGATTATAGATACCCTGTAGCCTTTGCGGTGGATGCGTTTTGTCACCTCGCCAATCTTGGGCTCTGTCGGAGGTATTTCGCGCCAGCGGTACTTCCATACGTAAGTGAAGTATCGGTAGACTTGATTAGGCGTTATCGGCAGTATTGTAGGTATATCCCACTTGGCGATTTCTTTCTTTGTGATTTGTGCTTTGTTACGCTTATTGTATTCGTCAGTCCAGACAAGCATTACATCGGCAAGGACGGAGTCAACGTCAATAGCTACGGTTTTGACTGCCTCAGTCACCTTTGACTTGGTTTCTCCAGCATCCGTGGTCAACGTAACTGGCAGTATCTATTGCGTATTTATATAATATCAATGAAATGAGAGATCTCTTCCTCTATTGAGCGTAGATTATGCTGGTTTGCTGATCATATGGAAAGTATGTAATTTATTGAATGATGATGGTAATGGCTAGACAAAGATGAGAGCTTAGTATTTGAATAATAAAATCACATGCTTTTTTTACGTCTGTTATCGCAGCATAAACAAATATGGTAGAAATGGGAATATGTTAAGCAGATACTCTTTCGCCACTATCTATGGTTGGAGTGAAGTGATAAATCTAATAACTTTCTTCAGGAAAGAGTGTAAAAATTAGTTATGATATCTTTAATGCGCGTCTTATTATTTCACTAAATGTATGATTTGTTTGAGAGAATACGGAGCAGAGTTCTTCTAGCAGCATGCTAATGGTTGCTATATGAATACGCCTTACGACTCTGACAGCAATGGCCCCACCTTAGGTGAGAAGGGAAAATCTATTGACTTCAATATTAGAACCGAAGAAATCTATTTTGCAGACCAGTCAAATGGGTATTATTGCGTCTGCATTGTAGATATGGTAAATTCTAGTCAGATTACGGCTAAAATTGCAGATGGTAACAAGATCAAAAAATACTATGAAATATTCCTCAATGCCATGGCTGCATTGGCAAAGAACTTTGGTGCCAAAGTGATTAAAAATGTAGGAGATGCGCTACTATTCTATTTTCCTGATACATCAGATAGTGAGAATATGATCGCATTTAAAGAGGTCTTTGAATGCTGCAGTGCAATTATAGCAGCTCATGAATTTATCAATATAAGACTTGAAGCAGAAGCGCTACCCCCTGTCAACTATAGAATTAGCGCCGATTATGGAAGAGTTGAGGTTGCTACAACAGTCACATCGGGTACAGAAGATTTGTTTGGTCCTACGGTTAACATGTGTGCAAAGATAAATTCGCAGGCAGAACCAAATGGGATAGTAATAGGTGGAGATTTACATGAAATGGTGAAACGCTTTTCGTTTAAGGATTATTCTTTTGAAAAAGTAGGAAAGAAACAGCCTATTGGAATTAAATATTCCTATCCTATATACTCGGTCGTAAGAAAGAATGAAGTGCCAGCTAGAGATAGCGCATTGAATGTTTTCAAGAGAGAAACCCTCAAACCAAAGTTCAGAGAAGAGACACTATCTATCTATCATCGAAAAGCTTTGCAACCAAGAGATGACATTATTTCCCCTTCTTATCCTAAACAAACAAGTCGTCCCACTGTCATGCTAGTAGACGATGAACCAGATATACTTGCAATCTTTAAAACTTACTTAACTTGTGAGGGTTACAAAGTAGAAGCTTTTTCTGATTCATACATGGCATTACAGTCCTTTGCGAGATCAGAACCTCGTCATTATGATCTGCTAGTTCTTGATATTAGAATGCCCACAATAAATGGATTACAGTTGTATCAGAGATTGAAAGCTGTAGATCCATATGTCAGGGTCATCTTCATGTCTGCTCTTGAAGCGACGGATGAGCTTGTAAGCATATTGGATGGTGTAAAGACTGCAGATGTCATAAGAAAACCTATTGATAGGAAACATTTCATTCAGAAGGTAAAAGCAACTATTGAATCTTCACACTCCCGCACAAATAGCTAATATTGTGTGTCTCAAATACAAACGTGCTATCACGATTCCATGGAGGTAAAATATTCAATTTTTTGTCAATAACTGGAATTATAAAACATATACCTGCTCTAAGCTTGTAATTATACCTGGATAGACGTAGATGAAGGCTCTGGCTAATTATAAGGATAAATTTTTCCCTTGTGAATTGTTAATTGGTTAAAGTCTATTATTCATAATGCAGCTTCTGGAACGCGTTTTGCTACCTTATGCTAGTTTTTATTTGTTTTTTTTCTATTTGAGCAATGTAGAATTAATTTCTTTAAAATATCTAAAGCTAAGAGTATGAGATTGTTAAAAAGGCTCTTCGTATAGACAATAATAATCCATATGCTATGCAGGTCATGCGGTCAAGAGTTAGACCCTGTCAGGACGTGTGCCATGTGTAAAGAGACTGTACAGTGGAAGTGTTTTGCCTGTAACAAAGACGGAGATACTTCAATTCATGTCCATGCTGGGACATTATCAGCATCTATGCCTAGTGGAAGAATTTCAGAAGCCTAAAGACGGTACTTATATGCATTACCTTTGGCATTAAAAAAGGAGTATCTCTTATTGGGTATGCTGCTGCTTTAGCATAATCTGTATACTCAGGCCATGCTCGTAGACAGGGACAATGCAGAGGTATTTTTTCCTATTCTGCATGTTGATTTAATCCCCACCTAGACCGTACTTTTTCTTCTAGGCGGAGGAAGATTATTCTATCAAATAAAAGGCCAATCACAAAGATTGTAATCATTACAGCGATTATTTGGCTCATGTCATTGAATTCTCTTCCTACTGCAAGTACATGTCCCAGTCCATATAGAGTGGTTATCAACATCTCAGCACCGATTAGTGCATGCCATGCAAATGACCATGCTTGTCTTATGCCCATTATCAGAGAAGGAGTAGCTGCAGGAATCATCACATGTCTAAAAAGGGCAAACCCGTGAGCACCCATGTTCTTTGATGCACGGATATAGATAGGAGGTATATTTCTAACTGCAGTATAAGTCGATATCATTACTGAAAACACCGATGCCATTATAACTACAAACAATATGCCAAAGTTATTAAAGCCAATGAGCAGTATAGAAAAAGGAACCCATGCAATACTTGGAAAGGTCAAAAGCCCAACTGCAAACGAGCCCATCGTCTTGCCAAAGCCCCGAAATTTTACCATTGCAAGACCAACTATGCCACCCAGTGTTATAGATATAGCAAATCCAGCTACAAGTCGCCACAATGTCGTACCAATTCCTATGACAAGAGAGTTATTTGCTATTAGTTCACTGATAGAAATTGCAACTTGTGTAGGAGAAGGTAATAATGTCTTTGGCCAAACCTCGAGAACAGTCACAAGCTGCCATAATCCTACAAATACTGCCAAGAATAATACAACATTGGCTACATCAGTTGTGTCTATCCGGTATATCTTTCTGCTGCCGTTTCTCTGACTGCTTTTTCCTGCAGCTCCAATAGTAGTAGCAGCAGTAGATAGATCATCTTCATCTTCTTTTAGCAATCTGCAAATCACCTTCAAATTCTCTTATAATTTGTTTTTTTATTTCATACAGCTCAGGAGTTTCAGGATCTCTAGGTCGTGGTATGTCAATTCGAAATTCTTTCTTGATATTTTTTAGCACAGAAGATAGAACTATTACTCTATCCCCAAGAAGTATTGCTTCATTAATATTGTGAGTAACAAAAAGGATAGTCTTGCCAGTTGTCTTGTGAATGCTAACCAGCTCTTCATGAAGCAAATCTCGAGTCTGTACATCTAGCGCTGCAAATGGTTCGTCCATGAGTAGAACTTCTGGTTCTAAGGCAAGGGCTCGAGCTATTGCCACTCTCTGCTTCATTCCCCCGGATAGCTGGTAGACAAAAGATTCTGAAAACTTGGACAATCCTACCATTTCTATATACTTGTCAGCGAGCTGACAGCTCTTCTCCTTCGGCATCTTTGCAATCTTTAGTCCAAATTCAACATTCTCTTGTACATTGAGCCATGGAAATAAAGCGCCTTCTTGAAATATCATTATCCTTTTTGTTGACAATGTATTGCCAATACAAATAGCTCCTCTAATGAGAATACTACCGGAATCAGGTCTATCAAGTCCGGCAATTATGCTGAGCAGCGTGCTTTTCCCACATCCAGACGGTCCTACAATTGTTACAAACTCCCCTTCCTTTACTTCTAGATCGACTTCCTTGAGAACCTCGTATGAAGAAGAGGCCCTCAAACTATTTCTAGAACCCAGTTGTTGCTGCTCTCCACTAAGACGATCATAAGTGGCAGTATTACTACTGCTATTATTGTTCTTGTTATTTTTGTAATCAAATGACTTGTATACATCCTTGACATGAACGATAGGAATGAAATCGAGGCTCTCTTGTTTTTGTTGATTTTGTCGCTCTTGTGTGTTATTGCTATTTTCTATAATATTGTAATGCGGTATTTCAGTTAATGCCAATAAAGCACTGTTTCACTGTTGACTAGATATAATGTAATTCAAAGATGCAAGATTTGCTCGTTTCATGCAGTTTTAACCTATCGATACGCATAATCTGCAGATATGTATATGAATCACTAGAAACAGACTAATATTACAGATTTTCCAAATAAGAATAAATCAAGAGAAAGGATGTCAAAAGGTAACTGTAAGGTATGCCATTATGAAGTCATCATGGTGATGGACCTCAAGACAGAGAATTTATCTCATACTATAAAGTGAATAAGTCTTACTATGTTATCTCTTGCAGTCCTCTCTCTTTAAGCACCTCATTCAAAATTTTCATATCATATATTCCTGATAAGTCGGGTCTTGTTTTCCCGAGGAATCCTATGTCAAATGCATCATTGGCAGCCTTGAACAGCGATTCCTTTATCGGATCATAGGTAAACTTGATCCTTGAAATTCCTTCTCTAAGTTCATCCTCTGGGATAGTCTGTCCCATCAGCTTGTTAAGTTCAGTATTGAATATCTGAAGTGCCTCGTCTCTGTTATCATTTATCCAGGCAGTCATGTCAATGTGAGCATTTAAAAGTTTCTTAATTATGTCTTGATTTCTTTCAATATAGTCCGTTCTAGCAATGATATGTGCAGTGACGAATTGTCCATCTGGCCACAAATCCCGCTCATCGACTAATACTTTAGCATTTGTTTCCTTGATCAGCTTAGCTCCCCAAGGTTCTGGAACCCATGCACCATCAATATCCTTTTTTATCATCAGTGATACGATATCTGCTGGTTTGGCTGGGAGTACTTCAATATTGCCTCCATTCTCCTTGGTCTTGTAACCATTATCAAGCAAATACTTCCGCAATGCTACATCCTGTGTATTTCCAAGTTGTGGAGATGAGAATTTCTTATTGGCAAAGTCTTGAGGAGAATTAATACCTGAGTCATTTCTTACAACAAGCACTGCACCGCCACTAGCAGCTCCGGAGATAATCCTAAGCGCTTCTCCATTTGATTGCAC
>JALYGW010000199.1 GCA_030776915.1 Thermoproteota archaeon | reverse complement strand
CCAACACCAGATGATGGTCAACCACCGCCTCCACCTCCTCCACCAACTGAGCCGCCAGCACCTACAACAAATGGTACAACACCAACAAACGGGACAACAACTGTAGGAAACCAATCGGCAGTATCCAATGCCACGGTGCTTCAGCTGCAGGAGAGAATATCAGTTCAGATACAACAACCTGCATGTCTTACAGGTTCTGGCTCAGAACACTGGAACAAGATTGTGTTCAGGATAACAAGTGATCCAACTGACAGAATAGATAGTAGCCTGATAAATACTGAACTTGAAGTTCTCGAGCGTGTAAATGACGGTGCAGTATTAAACCTGAAAGATATAGTCCGATACTCTATCGTGAATGAACCTGGGATACTTCCTCAATTGACCTTTGAGGAGGCAGACCGGTTGGAAATAGAAATTCTAGATGTCGAGTATGCTCTAGTATGCTTCACATGATCAGTACAGGGAGATAATGAGGTCAGCTTAACTTTAAAAAACCAGTATCGTAGCGGCAGAGGATGGATTCGACAAAAAGGCAATTCAAATGAAGGATTCATTAAGTCTGTGCTTGAGCATTTCGCTTGTTGGTTTCATCAATTATTCTATTGGCTAGATCTGCTACTTAAAGTCAGTAGTATTTTCAGACTGGGTTAGTTATCTGCACCCTACCTAATACATAATGGAGAGTTTTTTACCAACTAATTTGCTTCTTGTCAAAAAAATTGTGCCCCGTCGAGCTACCATCAGACAGAGTTGCCAACCAAACAGGTGTGGCGGCACCCTCTTCAACTGATCGTGGGGCATTGCTCCCTCCCATATCAGTTCGCACCCATCCAGGGCATACAGCATTGACAAGAATATTGGTTCCCTTCAGTTCTGACGCAAGCATCACTGTCAAAGCATTTAAACTAGCCTTTGACACAGAATAAGCTGGCCAATATCCACCAGATGTAGCCATGTATTCAAATTCGCCTGCACCACTAGAAATGTTCACTATTCTTCCATAACCGTACTTTTTCATAAGAGGGATGAAGGCTTTGCACATACGCCAAGCACCAATCAGATTGGTTTCCAGAGTAGTCTTTACAGCTTCTAGGTCGGCATTTGATCCGGTCACATCCTCTCTATCGATAAGGATGGCCGCATTGTTTACTAGTATGTCAAGTCTTCCAAAAGTTTTTTCAACTTTGTCCAAAAGACTATCGACACTAACTTGATTTGAAATATTCAATTCCATAGACACTACTTTTTTTATACCATTTCTAGCAAGCCTCCTCACTGCTGCGTCTCCATTTGCTGAATTTCTGGAAGTAAGAATTACCTCGATATCCTTTATGGCCAGCTGCTTGGCTATCTCAAAACCTATGCCTCGATTGGAGCCAGTTACGAGAGCCACCTGTTGCTTCATGTATCTCAGATTCTTCTCTCATCATGATAATTGTTAAAGATATTGAACAAGTTAGCACGCGAGCTTTTATAGTTAGAGAACGTGGGCCCTACGGGATTAGGATAAAAATTCATTTGAGTCTAAAGACAGCAGTTCAGCCTTATGTGTATATCTCTTGTTCAGTCGAGATTAGAACCGTGCATGTAATATGGTTGTACCGTTGGCTTGCCTTAAACGCTATCCCATACTACTTGAAATTGATAGGCACTAAAGCTTAAAGCTAGATTGCGACTATCTACTAAATACTCATGAAAAAATCAAGCAGTAGTTTTGGATAGTCCGGTTCAGCGTCTTGCTGAGATATAGATTACTTCATTCTGAAGTGTTACAGCACCGGTTGAGTCTGCATGTTTTCTTGCAGCTTCTGTTATTGCGTTCCAGATTTCACTCTGCCTTTGAGGGGTTTGGCTAGCTATCATCATTTTGACTGGAGCATTGATTGACTGATGGAAGCTTGTAAATTCTTCAGCTGAAGCAGCTTTGAAGTCCATATTTACGATATGCACAGTCACATCTTGAAATTCTGCCTGTCTGAATTTATCCTGTAGCATATTAGTATCTGCAAGATTAAATGGACCTGGCGTTCCTGGTGGGGGCGGTGATGCCGCAACTTCTTTCATTGCTGTACCTATCGCCAGATCAAGAAAAGGAACCTTCTGAGGAGTAGACCAAACTGCAGCGGCAATTCTGCCATTTGGAACAAGTGCCTGACGTATGGATGCAAGCGCATTGGATAGATTTGTAAGAAACATCATTCCCCATCTAGATATTATTGTATGAAAGTTGGAGGATGGTAAAGAGAATGACTCGGCATCTGCTTCTCTGAACTCTATTATCTTATCTAAACCATTGTCCTTTGCTCTTTCTCTTGCAATAGCAAGCATTTGAGGAGAAATATCAATCGCAACCACCTTGCCACTTGGACCTACATGTCTGGCAGCAGTGACTGCAGGCTCTCCAATTCCAGTGCCGATGTCCCGCACCTTATGGCCTTGCCGGATTTGTGCTAGATCAACCAGTTTGTCTGATACCACCTGCGCACTTTGTTCGATGGGCTTCCACCATTTTTTTCAGCCTTCTGCCACGCTATCCCATCCTTGGCGCTGTTGTGCCTTGATTTTTTGTATATCAACACTACTACTACTAGTATCGCTCATAGTCACGTCATGGAAGGCAGATGAAGTATAAAAGGAGTCCATCTTCCTACAAATATGCTAGCAGGATCTGCATCAATAGGATTCAAATAATGAAAGAACATAATCTACTTCTATATCGGCGGAATGAACATTATAAAAACCACAAAATACAGGAACATTATGAAAAACAATGATGTTGCTTTAGTTATAGATGATTTAAAGACGATTAATCCTTGGGATCCGCGAGGCATCAGGATTTATGGGACTGCTGAGATAGTTGCGCGTGAGCAGCTGCATGAAGGACAACTCCGAGACAACGATCATTTCAGACCCACATATATCAGGATAAAACCCATCAGAAAGTGGAGCTGGGGAATAGATGAACCTATGTTCCGGGCGGGCAAGTTCATTGTCAGCAGAGCATCATCAGCGTAACCGGTGAAAAACACATTGCCTTATGATATCAGAGTCAACAATTTGGTAAAGGCATACGAAAATAACAGCGTGCCAGCAGTACGCGGAATTTCATTCGAGGTAAAGGAGGGAGAATTTTTTGGCTTTCTAGGGCCTAATGGAGCTGGCAAGAGCACCACTATTAAGATCCTCACAACCCTCATGCCTAAATCGTCAGGTTCAGTTTCAATTGCAGGTCTTGATCTTGACAAAGAGCCCCAAAAAATAAGAAGAGTAATTGGAGTCCAAAGTCAGGAAACTGCGCTAGATCTAGACCTTACGGGATATGAAAATTTGATGCTTCAGGGCCACCTACAGCATATGAGCGGTCAAACGCTGGAGAAGCGTGTAAATGAGCTATTGGGTCTGGTCACATTGGAGGATGTTGCTGACAAGCGTGCGGCATTTTACTCTGGAGGAATGAAGAAGAGGCTTGATCTAGCCACATCGTTGATACATTACCCTAAGATACTCTTCCTTGATGAACCCACGACGGGCCTTGATCCGCAATCAAGGGCTGCAATTTGGTCATATCTTAAACATTTGAACAAAGAGGACGGAATTACAATTTTTCTTACCACCCAGTACATGGAAGAGGCTGACAGGCTATGCGACAGACTATCAATAATCGATCACGGGCAAATAGTTGCTCAGGGGACGCCTGAAGAAATGAAGCGAGAAATATCCGCAGATGCTGTAAGCCTTACAATAGCGAATGGAGGGGACGTTGCAGATAGTGGCCACACATTAGCTACAGCCAAGCAGGTTCTGAGCAGGATTGGCGGCGTTACAGAGATAATTGACTCAGACAACGGACTGACAGTATATGGGAAAAATGGCGCATTTATGGTTCCTGAAATTATCAGAGCTCTTGACAATGCAGAGGTGAGAATATCCTCAATAAATTTATCAAGTCCAACATTAGATGACGTTTTTCTAAAGCATACCGGTAGAAGAATCAGAACCGAGGGGCAACAAGCCGGGAGCGGTAATATTGAGATGAAGAGGAGAAGAGGCTTTTCCTTTAGGCGAAGACAGGAGGCTGCCTAGAAAGCAAATTGTCGTTGATTCAAGATTCATGGCATTTATTCAACAGAACAAACACAAAGCTTCTACGCAGGCCGTTTCTCATATTCTTCTCGCTATTTCAACCAATAGTTTTCCTGCTCCTGTTCACTCAGCTTTTCAGCAGATTTGCAGGCGTCCCTGGCTTTCCAGCGGAAAACTATCTGCTGTTTGCAGTACCGGGGATTATACTGCAAAATTCGTTTACTAGCGCCTTCCAGTCTGGAACAGCTGTTGTTGAGGATCTCAAATCAGGGTTTCTTGCAAAAATGCTTGTCACTCAAGCCAATCGGCAAGCCATCCTCCTTGGAAGAATCGCTGCTGATTCGGCCAGGGTGGCAGTTCAAACCCTGATAATATTTAGCATAGGCTATGTCATGGGTGCGCATTCTGCTACAGGCATTCCGGGACTCTTGATGATGCTCCTTATTTCGGCACTATTTGGATTAGGATGGGGGGGAATCTCGATATTGATAGGTTTAAGGACTAAAAATAGTGAGACTGTCTTTGCTATCGCAGGTTTTTTGACATTTCCTTTGTTGTTCATGAGCACAGCTCTAGTCCCCGCAAGTTTCATGCCCGATTGGATGCAAAATGTCTCCAAAATCAACCCCATCAGCTATGGAGTGGATGCAATCCGCGTCCTTATGCTTTCAGGTTTTGAGTGGCATACAATATTGCCAGCATTTGCAGTGATAGGATCATTGATAGTAGTAACAATGGGGGCGGTGCTTTACCAATTTCGAAAGGTGGTTGGCTAGTTATTGAGAGGCCTGAACAGGAAAAAATACTGTGAGCAGAAAAGGGCAACCAAGTAACTTTACGTCCATTTAACAAGAACTGCGCTTTTAAGTGATGATATGTATGATAATAAAAAGGTAGAACTTGATACATGGCATTCTATCTTGTTAGAGCCAAACCAAAAAAAGAATACTTGGAATCTCTTAAAGAAGAACTGAATTCTGGCAAAATATCAAGAATGCGACCATTTGGACAAGCTCTTCATTACAGCCTTGAAAATGCAAGAATCGATGAAGAAAATCATGATTACACATTGTGGATAGAAGAAGACTATTGTTCACCGCCTTTAGCAATGGAAAGAGAAAGTGTGCTTGATCGATACTTCGATGATATCTCAGTAGAGCGTGTCGAATCAGAAGAGGAGGCATGGGATAGCATAAATGACAAGGCCCGACTGTGGGGAAAGGAGTGATCAAAAATGTCAACAGTGTCTCCAAAAGAGGAGATTCAACATGAACCTCTTTTTGGCATCAATATAACTCCAAGTGCTAATGGGGCTGACAATGCATTTGAAATTGCTAGAATCAGTGATAAGTGACTCGGTCAGTCAAACAAACACTCGTTAAGACAAAGATAGAATCAGGAGATGCTTTGTATAAAAAAATATTATGACCTGCTCTCCCTTGATTTCGCCCGGATATAACCTAAACAGGTATTTGATTTACAACTACCTTGTATCGAAAGATACCGCATACATAGTCAACTGGTCGGTATCTGTTAATTGGTTAGCTAATAGTTTAAAGCTAGCTTCTTTGTTATTAGGGCGATAGAATCCTTCTAAAAGAACTAATAATGAAGTGGGGCCTGTCGGGATTTGGATAAAAATTCATTTGAATCCAAAGACTAGAATTTCAGTATTTATTATTTGGAGCATCTCATATCCAGAGATTTTCGAGAGAAAAACCCTTCAGAATGTGCACAATATGTTTTGTAACGATCCATGTGAGTCCTGTGGTAGTTGATAGCATTGCATTCATTTGCCATGAAGGATTAGAAGGCCTGTATTCCCTTAAATTCTATGAACTATTGAAGTAGAAGTC
>JALYGW010000198.1 GCA_030776915.1 Thermoproteota archaeon | reverse complement strand
CCTCTTCGTTCTCTAAAGCCTCTTTGGATGCCCCAGGCCCCCATACAAAATGAAAATGCTCCCCGTCTGTGTGCTGGTGCTTGCCAATTGGCTGATTATTTTTTGGAAAGTCTGGATCTATTGGCATGTTGATATACCTACGTACGATACATTACTAATATGGATTACATACTCCGGCAGTTTGTACCACTTCGCTTTTGATTCAGGTATATATTGATGGATGATCCCTATCCAACATAGCCGAATGTCTGAAAGTGCGATCTTTAAGAGCAAATCCAAATTGTCCCCGCGCTACTTACCAGAAGAGCTACCGCATCGCCAAGCCCAGATTCAGCAAATAGTGCATGTCTTTTCTAATGCTCCTAAGGATCCTGACAGATTTCCCCTTTCTGTTTTACAGGTAATAGGTGGTGCGGGCATCGGCAAGACCTCGACTGTCCTCAGATCCTCTAAGATCGTTGAGGAGCTATTCGCAAAGAGCAGGCTGACATTCAAGAGTGTATACATTAACATGAAGTTGCAGGGAGGCAACAAATTTGCAATATATAGATTTCTGCTTGAGCGCATTGCACCAGAGCTGCCAGCCCAAGGGCTTAGCGCAGAAGAAATGCTGCGCTACCTTTTGCAATATTTGAGACAAAATAACCAATATGCTTTGATCATCATAGACGAAATCGATTACGTGATAAAAAGTAGCAAAGACACAGGTATCATTTACGATCTGACACGCTTGAATGAGTATGAGCTTGACAAGCCCTGCCATGTTAAGGGAGTAATCTTCATCGCTAGAAGCATGGAATTTTATAGTAAACTTGATGCAGCAGAGCTGAGCACACTTGGGAGGGTTCCAATGGAATTTCATCCATATACAATGCAGCAAGTCAGCGACATACTAGAGAGCAGGGCTGCCGAAGCATTTAATCCCAAGGCAATAGGTTCAGATGTTATTGACAAAGTTGCTAGCATTACAACATCAGCTGAGGTAAATGGTGACGTAAGATACGCTCTTGATCTGCTATTGTACGCAGGCAACCTTGCCGAATCCGACAGCTCAGGCAGGGTCATGCTTGATCACGTTCGCAAGGTCCACGGCCAAATCCACCCATCAATAACGACGGAAGAGATCGAGCAACTGTCAAAGAACCATCTCGTAAGCCTGATGGCTCTGGTACGTGCACTAAGGAGCAAGAAAAAGCCCTATGTAGGGCTCAAGGACGTACGCCTCTACGCTTCTGAACTTGTCGACCAACTTGATATGAAAAAGATTGACATTGAAGATTACCTTGACGATCTAAATGCGAGGAAGCTGGTGGACATCAAATCACTTAAAGCAATAGGACTACATGGCTCGTCGCTTGCAGAACTGGAACCCGTATTGATGAGGAAGATCAAAGGTGAAAAGTAGTCTAGTGTCACAAGCGATGAACAGTAAGCAAATTATAGAGATAGGGCTTGGCAGCATTGGTAAGATCAAGATAATAAAGGCACTAGCTGAAGAGAACAAGCTGGCAACAATCTATGTGCTTCATAAAAAAACTCATTTGAAGCGCGAAGACATAAAGAGTAACGTTAGCGATCTCGTAAAGATAGGATGGGTTAACCAGAGTAAGTATGCGAATATAGTGTACGGGATAAACAGAGACAATAAGTTTGTTAGCGAATTAATAGAATTCTTTAAAGGTGTCGGCTACATCGGTCCGCAATGAAAAAATCAAATTTACAAAAGTATTAGGTCATGAAAATTCAAGTGTTTAGAACCAAGTTTTTGCTTTTCATATGCAAGACCGAATTATGGTCTGGTGTTGCTTGTGAGAAAAATATATTGGATTAGTCCTTTTCTTGTTGACAGAACAGGAATAAATCTTTCTAAGCATAGAAATTGATATACCTGTCATCCCTGTCCTGATTCTCGGTTGCTAGTAGCGATCTAAATAAAGCATCTATCGCTGCAGCTTCGCTAAGTCTCCCCTTCGCCACTTGATTCGCAGCTCCAGAAATATCTAGGTAGCGGAGTTGGTCAACTATTGCGTCGCTTCTTATTTCTCTTTCTGCGCATCGCCTTGCAAGGACCGCAAGCATTCTGTCAACATGGTAGTTAAGATGTATTTCTGCAGCTTCGTCATTGTCAACTCCATAAAGATCAGATATCACAAGGTCTAGCCTCGCTTCATCTTCACAGATAATGCCGCCATGAGCAGCCTGAATAGCAGAACGACCTCGAAGCTTTTTAGCATCACTTTCCTGCATTTTTTAAGAACAAGTTAAGTAGGATCTTTTCTTCTTATTAATATAGCGCTGAAGAATCCGAAAAGGAATAAAAAGGTGAGTCTCTAAACGCAGATGTGCAGTCGTCGCCCCAGATTCAACCTAAGTTCATTTTCATAACAGGCGGAGTCATGTCTGGTCTAGGCAAGGGTGTGACTACATCTTCAACAGCAAAACTTCTTCAACTTGCAGGCTATAAGGTCTCATGTGTCAAAATAGACCCATACGTAAACTATGACGCTGGGACTATGAATCCGGTTGCCCACGGCGAAGTCTTTGTCACAAACGATGGTGGTGAGTGCGACATGGACATCGGCAACTATGAGCGGTTTATCGACGTTGCAATGACTAAAGAGCATAACATAACCACTGGCAGGGTCTACATGGATGTCATTAGGGCTGAGCGCGAAGGGAAGTATTTAGGCCAGTGTGTTCAGATAATTCCACATGTTACTGATGCAATAAAGAACGCGCTGTGCAAGATTGCAAATGACGAAAAACTAGACATTTTGGTGGTTGAGTGTGGAGGAACAGTTGGAGACATTGAGAGCTTGCCATTCCTTGAAGCATTTAGACAGATGGAACTGGAGCTAGGTCACTCAAATACGCTTTTTATTCACGTAACATTGGCACCAGTGCTTGACGTTGTGGGCGAGCAAAAGACAAAACCGACCCAGCATAGCGTTCAAGAGCTAAGAAGGATTGGTATTCAGCCAGATATCCTTGCTGTCAGATGCAAGACGCCGCTAAGAGATGATGCCAGGCGCAAGATTTCACTTTTTGCAAGCGTAGAACAAAATTGCGTAATCTCGTGTCACGATGCGCCTTCAATATATAGAGTACCTGAAGTGCTCGAAAACCAGGGCATGCTCAGATCAATAGCAGAGCGACTTGGCCTCCAAAGGAGCACACCTCAATGGGGTAATTGGAAGGCTATATCGGAATCTTTCTCAAAGCACGAGGGCTCGATCAAGATTGTAGTCGTTGGCAAGTACGTAAAGCTGCCAGACAGCTACGTCAGCATTTACCATGCGCTATTGCATGCTGGTGCAAGCATTGGCAAGAAGGTTGATGTGTACTGGGTCGACTCTGAAAAATTTGAAAACGGTGATCAGCAGGATCTGTCGATGTTAAAAAACTTTGAGGGGATACTGGCACCTGGCGGCTTTGGTATAAGGGGAAGCGAGGGCATCATAAATGCGGCCAATTTTGCAAGGGCAAACAACATCCCATATCTTGGAATATGCTTTGGGTTCCAGCTGGCAATTGTTGCATTTGCAAGACATGTCTGTAAATTGAATGACGCAAATTCTACTGAACTGGAGCCAAACACAAAGAATCCTGTTGTTGATTTCATGCCCGAACAGCTAGACCTCCAAAATATGGGAGGTACTATGCGTCTTGGAAGCCATGAAATAACCATAATGCCAAAAACAGTTGCGGCTGGTATATATCGGTCGAGCTCAATAAAGAGGCGACACAGGCACCGCTTTGAATTTAACAAAAAGTATCTTGACCTTGTAACAAAGAACGGCCTTGTGATGTCGGCTCATTCTGACAGCGGCAGACGAATGGAAATGCTAGAAATATTGAATCATAAGTTTTTTTTTGCTGTACAGTATCACGCAGAATTTAGCAGCAGGCCAGGTAGGCCTGAGCAGGCCTTTGAGGCTTTTGTCCAGGCTGCTGCAAAATATTAAAATTTTAATTCATATATTCTCTGCCGGGCATCGCGAAGCGAGGTTTTCTTTTTTACATACCCTTGGTTAATAAGGTGGCTGAGTGATAGCCGAATCGTGCGCTCAGGGAGCATTGTCCTGGTCGCTAGGTCCTTCTGGCTTAATGATCCTTCGTACTCGAGCGTCTTCAATATGAGTTTGGCACTTGGAGGCATCTTTAACATATCTTCAGCAAGCTTAACTTTCTTCGCCATAAGTGATGCTGCAGAAGAATGACCATCGAGCCTTACAAGGCGTGCTGGAAATGCATGCTTGCTGCATTCAAGGGCGTTCTTTATCTGTATCCTGTGGCCGCCATCAAGCACTACTTCGCAGTGGTACCGACTAATGATGTCAGTGATTTCGAGCACGCTTTGGTTTGGAACAATAAGTGGTCTGCGGGTGTTGTCAAGTGAGTTTACAGAGACGACCAAAAATACAA
>JALYGW010000197.1 GCA_030776915.1 Thermoproteota archaeon | reverse complement strand
CCTCTTCGTTCTCTAAAGCCTCTTTGGATGCCCCAGGCCCCCATACAAAATGAAAATGCTCCCCGTCTGTGTGCTGGTGCTTGCCAATTGGCTGATTATTTTTTGGAAAGTCTGGATCTATTGGCATTACTCTCTCAAATTTTATCAAATTTGATATTATATAAACTGTTTGCAGACGGCCTGACAGAGCCTCAGTCACAAAGTTTCTTTCTCAAACTGCACGTTTAGCTTGTGGTTCAAAAGCTTCGCCTTGGCAAGCTTCATCCCTGCAGTCGCAACGGGCAAAGGAACAACATTGGCTATTCGTCCTGTAATAGTCTTAACTGTTATGGTAAGCTGGTCGCCATAACGCTCTATGCTAAAGTCATCGCTCTCGGTAAAGGGTACCTGCACAGTCATGTTGATCGCAGTTCCCTCCTTTACAAACATGTATGGTTCGCCGTGATAGAATATCTTGGAGGGGTCATCACTACCAAAGAGCATTTCACCGTGTTTGCGCAGCATATCTATTCCACGAAGCTCAGTACCATAGAGCTGTGCCTCTCTTACAGGCAAAGGATAGAAATTTGCCTTTGCTTCTTCCACTTTTGACCTCTGGAAGCTTGCCCATTTAGCATAATATTCATCAGATGAAGTGGCCATTATTTTGTTTATTACTGCCATATCGACATTAATGCCATAGAGGCTTGTCGACATGAGTACACGCTTGGCATTTTCGATACTGAATGTGTCTGGGTTTGCAACTAATCTAACAGATGTTCTATTGTTGTTATTAATAATGTCGGAAAGAGCATTGAGCCTGTCGAGTAGCTCCATTTCACTCTGTATGACATCCTTGGTGGGTGTAGGGAACTTGGCAAGCGGTTGGAAGACCTTGGCAAACCCATTAAAGAGGCCTGCAAGCCCTGTTAGCTTGCGACCGATGCTGCCTACAAGCTTAGGAAAATACAGATATCGTAGCGCTTCGCCGGAGGCTGGCATATCAAGCACCACTGCATCAAATGTTCTTGCACGGTCGACTTCCTCTACCTTCAATAGCGAAAATAATTGGGTCATACCGGGCAACATAGCAATCTCATAGGCAAGCGTCTCATCTATCCCTTTGGAAGAAAATAGGGCTGCAGTATAGGAGAGTATAGTATTGTATTGTCGACTCATTTCAGCGACAGGGTCTATTTGCAATGCGGTCAAGTTCGGAAGCACTTGCTTTGGATCGTGGCCGACATCGGGCATCATGAAAGCATCGCTTAGAGTATGCGCCGGATCTGCTGAAATTACAAGCGTCTTATAGTTATGCTCTGCAATCTTAATTGCAGTTGCACAGGAAGTTACTGTCTTGCCAGTGCCACCCTTGCCAGTATAGATTATTAGTCTCAACAGAATAAAAAGTGAATACAAGCCAATAAAAGACTTTAGAATATCTAACTCACAGATGCTCGTGTTTAGGATGCTGTAAACAGCCGAGACCTACCGCCTGATTACTTTTCGTATATCTAGAGTAGTTACTACTAGTATAACATCAAACTAGTATGTGTCATATGCGGTGTATGTGGAGAAGTTCTCGGAGATCATGAACCCTATTTTGCCAAAGAGCATTTGAAAAAGTATCCTGATTACAAAAGTATACCATTTTGCCAAGAAAAACTTCTTCACAAATGAAGAAAAGAAGGTAAGATAGGAACAAAGGGCTAGTCTGACTAATTGATTAATTTACCAAAGGATGATGAAATTAGGTTGTGCTTGACCATGCGTTGAAGCATTATCAATAACGCTTGAAGAATTTAGTCACTAATGATCAATTGTACAGGTTGGAAAGGACATCATTAAGGATTTAGAAGGCAGGTAGAAGAGGCTGATGATACTGCTGACTATGTAGCAGGAGTAACCCTCTAACACAAGCAGCTTTTCAGAAAAGAAAAGAAAAGAAAAGCCATAGTCGAACCAGCATTGACTTGTTATATTGCAGATTTAAAGAGAAGCAAAAATGCAGCGTGCGAAAAGGTCTGCAATGCCGTTCCTAATTAGAATCTGTTGACCGCGAGATACAAGTTGCAGAGTTTTGTAAACAATCGCTTTTGTATCTCAACGGAACTTAGTTTCTATTGTATATTTACTCCTATCTCACCCAAGTCAATTTATTGTCATCGTTGCATACAGTGCAGTGATAAGAAATTTGAATGTCGTCTTCCCCACCGTCCACATTAGCGACTGCGGTTGTGTGAACATCATCAGGAGGATTTGCAGAGTAAGCTGTACCACAATGACGACATGAATATTGCCTCTCTTTTGGAATAGGAGATGATAAGTTACCTTAACCTCCTTTTTCCCTTAAAGTCTATGTCTTGTTGCTTTTTTGCTACATTTAGCCTTCTAGGCGTATCCCAGTATGGACTCTTGCATTTGGGACATACTTTCGGTTTATCTTTTGTTTCTTCCTTTGTAAGCCACTTGTGACCGCATCTTTTACACAGGTATCCCCTTAACCTAATTTGGGACATGCATCCTGAGTAAAGCCCTCTGCTATTTATGGTCTACCATAATACTGCAGAGAATGCTAAAAATGCCACCTTTTACAGTATGTTACTGTTAGGTATATAATAAGCGACGAATGTATGCAACGTGGTCAGAGAATAGCAGTAATATCTGAATGTTCTTTATATAGAACTCTAAAAAGGGGCACAAATCAGATAAGAAAGAAAAAAGAAAATGTTAGCTGACATACGCCTGCTCTGCATGTTGCGTAACGTCGAGCCCAATGTCTTCTTCCTCCTCCCGTACCTTCAGCCCGATCGTGACATCTATTATCTTCATGATGGCGAGAGTGACTCCAAATGTAAAGCCTGCTACGACTGCGATGCCAAGTGCCTGCACTGCCAGCTGCATTGGGTTTCCATATAGCAACCCATCCGGGCCAGCAGGGTTGATAAGAGTGCTTGCGATAAGGCCTATCGCTAGTGCGCCTATTATGCCGGTGATACCGTGGACAGAGCCGACGTCAAGGGCGTCATCGATCTTCAAGCGCTCTTTCAACAGTAGGATGCCATAGTATGAAGCAAACCCAAGTACAATGCCAAGCAAGAAACTTTCCAGAGGGCCAATGAAACCTGCTGCAGGCGTAATGCCTGCAAGGCCTGAAATCGCGCCGTTGATAGCTGCTGCGCTAGATGGCTTGCCTGACTGCTTCCACGAAAGCCCTAACCAAACCATGACTGAAGCAGAGGCGCCAAGCTGTGATACAAGCACGGCGTTTGCAGCAAGCCCATTAGCTGCAAGAGCACTGCCTCCGTTAAATCCAAACCATCCGAACCAGAGC
>JALYGW010000196.1 GCA_030776915.1 Thermoproteota archaeon | reverse complement strand
TGAAGAATCGATTGTAAATGTTCTAGCCTCCTTCCAGAAACAAAAGAAGAAACCAATACTCGTAGGTGCCATGGGAGGACCGTTTACGGAAAAGATCTCAGAGCAGATTGAGGATACAAATGTTCCAGTCTACCACTCGGTCATTGAATGGGTGACTGCAGCTGGCGCTCTTGCCAAGTGGACAAGGGTAAGAGGCTAGGCAAGGTAACCTGCCTTTTTTTGATTCGTAAGATATTGCTACCTAATGGTTGAGTGGAAACATTTAAAGCTAATCCTTTGGCTAACGTCCATTCTTTTTTTTACTTGAATATCCGCATAATACTTATATACGTGCATGCGCTGTGCTTCTGATTTGTCTTGCAACAGGTGCAGGAGTTGGCGCGGATAATTACACTACACTCCTCAATATTACGTTCAAGGATTTTAGTCGCCCTGTTCTTTAAAGAAGATTCATATCTTATGTTGTGTGATAGATGTGGACATTCACGATGTTGAAAATGGTTGGCAGTCATACTAGCCCTAAATCAATGTAATCTCATAATGCAGATGGATCTTTTATTCACCTTCGAATCAATCTCGATAAAGGACACCGTATAAAAAATATCTGTCTTGCTATGTGTAACGATGGAATTCAATCTGAAGATCGAAGAATATTGAAAGGCATAGAACATGTGGATCCTTGAAATAATTTATGTCAAGGATCAAACATGGCAAGGCTATGGTTGTCAGAAGCATCTGCAGCATTTACATCATTAGCTTGGGGCAGTCATGATGATTTAAATTAGATGCAACTGCATCATCACTGTTGCAGAAGTCTGCTGTTGAGACAAGGAAGGCCTTTGGTGTTCTGTTCATAGCGGTGGCGATAGCAGTAGTGGTTGCTTCTTCTCTTAGCGAAATTGCTAATATTATAACCAGCTTTCCACTTTATTACTATGCAATAATTTGGCTTGTCAGCTTTGGAGCAGTGTTTGGGGCAAGCTCTGCGAGCTTACGCAAAGCAGTACCTGCAGTCCTTGGTAGGATGAAGACAAGCACGAAGTGGTCTACAGGCGCAAAGGCACTCAATGGAATATGCTGGGTAGGACCTTTTGCTGCAATAGCTGCTTTTCCTTCATTATACCAGTACCTTATTCTGGCTGGTATCGGCCTTGGCAACTTGTCGACGTATTCAATGATCAAGAAGTATAGCGGCGCTGATAACCGCGAGCAGCTAATAGTTGCTATGATTTCTCTTGCCGCAATACCAGTGGCTATAATAATCGACAGCATGCTTTTTGCAATACGACAAGACATTGCAGTAATGATGTCAAGAATCTTCATTGGAATAGCCTATGCGGCTGGAGGTATGTTTGCATTACTAAGAAAAGTGGGCCCGGTGGGCTTCGATCCCACGACTTCCGGCTCTCTCCAATAGAATTTAGAAGGCAGGCGCTCTATCCACGCTGAGCTACGGGCCCCTCCTCCGCTCTTGTCCCTCTTGTTAATTTAATGATTGCGGGTTACAAGATGTTTATGTTTTGTGTAAATCCAGCTTGAGAAGCCCTTTTTGTCAGTAGAATTCATTGCAGCAAGAATTGACCTATTCTTTTCTTATAGGACATCTCAAGACAGATATCACAGTGTAAGCGGTTGTACCCACATCAAGCTTGACTTTATCAGGATGCGTAGTAGTAGGAGTAATCTGGAATCTAATACAAGATTCATATTAAAACTACATGTTTAGTGTAAATTCTATACCAAGAAACTATAATAGCCAGTCGACGAATCCTAGATATTGTGTGAAAGATAATGGTTGAAAATGATAATGCTGATAACGCACAAGAATTTATGCAAGAGCAAGTCAACAAAATGTTGGAATTTTGGAACAGTAGTTTGAAATTGCCGACAATTGGTCCAATGTACGCCTTTTCAAAGGATTTTAGTTCATTTGCTAACGATTTTGTCACCCTCGGCAATGTCATGATTGAATTCAAAAGCGACATGGACAGCTACTGGTCGCTCGTGGGCGCAGCCTACACAAGGGCAATGAGAAAGACAGTAGAGCAAGCTCCAATGCAGCTGGCAACAAAGGAAGATTTTGAGAATTACCGACGAGCCGCCATTGAAGCTTTTGAAGACACATTCACTGATCTCTTTACATCCTCGGAATTTTCTGAGGTCTATGGCAAGCTATTTGGCAGTCAGTTGAATGTATCTAGGGCTGTGCAGAGCATAGTAGAGAAGAACTTCAAGATGCTCAACCTTCCAACAAGAAGCGAGGTTGACGATATATTGAAGGATATTGTGGAACTGAAGAGAACTGTGCGGGATATGAAGAGTAGCGTTGAGGCAAGGAATGACCAAGCAAGAATTGCAGCCTGACCAGAAGAAGGAGCAAAAAAACGTCCAACCTCCGCAAAGCGAGCCAGAGGAGCTGATAAGAAAAGAGCCTACACTTGCTGAGGAAATCCTGGCAGCGTACAGCAAGCTGGAAAAGACAAGGGATATCCTCTACACGGCTGGCAACATTGGAGTTGGCGAGACTCCTAACGAAGTCCTCATTGAAAAAAGAGCTTACAGACTGTTGCACTATCAGCAGATGGTCAGCAAGACCGCAAGGACACCGATACTTGTTGTTTATGCGCTCATCAACAAGTCGTATGTGCTTGATCTCCAGCCTGACAAGAGCTGGATTAGCAGCCTGCTAAGTCAGGGTTTTGACGTCTATCTTATTGACTGGAAAGCACCCACTGCTGCAGACAAGTACGTTTCGTTTGACGACTATGTCAATTGCTACATCGATGACTGTGTTGGGGCTGTGCTCAAAAAGAATAAGGTAGAAAAACTGACGCTCCACGGCTATTGCATGGGCGGAACTATGTCGACGATGTATACTGCATTGCACCAAGATAAGGTAAGGAATCTTGCAGTAATCGCACCTGTGATAGACGGTCAGAAGGATTTCACAGTTATTGGAAACCTTGCAAAGAACATGGATGTCGACAAGATGCTGCAGGTCATCGGAAATCTGCAATCTGAGCAATTGTATGCATTATATTTGATACTGAAGCCGTTCAAGCAGGGCGTCAACAAGTACTTGAATCTTCTTCAGAATATCGATAACGAACAGTTTGTCGGCAACTTTTTGCGGCTTGAAAAATGGTTATATGATACGCCTCCAATAGCAGGGGAAACATTCAGGCAGTGGATATCAGATATTTATCAGAAGAACCTGTTGATGAAGAATGAAATGAAGCTAAATGACAAGATAGTGGACTTGTCAACGATCAAGGTTCCACTGCTCAACATTATCGCTGACGAAGATCATCTTGTATCGCCGCAATGCAGCGCTCCTCTAAATGATGTAGTGTCAAGCACCGATAAGCGTCTCATGAGGTTCCACACTGGCCATGTGGGACTCATTGCTAGCCTTTACTCTCAGA
The DNA here is from genome assembly GCA_030776915.1 of Thermoproteota archaeon. Taxonomy (GTDB): domain Archaea; phylum Thermoproteota; class Nitrososphaeria; order Nitrososphaerales; family Nitrososphaeraceae; genus Nitrososphaera. The sequence continues at coordinate 6,368 of JALYGW010000196.1, read as the reverse complement.
ATAACGTACTACCGAAAGTGGGGCAATGGCTTATGGCCAGGTCGCAGTAGAAGTTATAATGATGTTCGTATAAACGCATTTAAGGGAAGTTTTTCCTAATTGAGAGGCATTTATGCAAGCTAGTACGAGTGATAATTCCACTTCGGCTGTCCAAACGAGCGTGTGACCGTATACAACAAGGATCAATATTAACGCCAATAGGAAAGCGAGCGTTATCAAATGTGGAGACAGAAATACGTCAAAATGATATACGCAAGAGGAGTAATAATAACAACAACATAATAATTTATAATGAATGCTAAATAGCATTGAGATTTTAAAATCCTCAGCCCAGTAATATCATATGAATACTCTGCACAACATTGACAGGATAATATATAGATGCGTGACAAGATCGATACCCGAACTTCAAGGTCAAAAAGATCCACATGCTGTACACATCTCACAGTTATAAAACAAAAAGTTAGTCATAATAGCAGAGGTATATAGAGAGCCAGCATGGGGTTGAACCTATATATGCATCTAAGATTGGGATTCTCTATTATAACAAGGGTTAACCTTACGATTCCAATAGAGCGCAGGAGTATATGAGTAGAGCATGGTTCTTGAAGGCATACCAACTGGCTATGAAATCCGCTTCTTGATCGACATTGGGATTGTACTGGGAGCAGGATTTGCAATAGGTGCAGAAAGAGAATCAAGGAACAAGCCTGCCGGGATTAGTACCCATTGTCTGGTAATTGGAGGCGCTATGATTTTTACGTTCCTATCGTCCTTAGTGGATCCAAATTCTACTTCAAGAATTGCTGCACAGGTGGTATCAGGCATTGGGTTCTTGGGAGCAGGCATTATCTTAAAGAGTGAGATTGACAAGAAAATTACTAACGTAACTACTGCTGCTGCTATATGGTATGCTGCCGCAATCGGCATGGCAATAGGCTATGAATACTACTTTTTGGCAGCTGTAGCTACAGCGTTTGCTGTTGGAGTGCCGCGAATACCTCACATTTCAAAATTGGTGAAAAAAGATGAAGAGACCTAGATTGCATTTTACAACAATTCAATATTAACATAGTATCTCTGCCACACTAACGATGCTCTTACAGTTTATAGATTGGATAATTGTGAGATTCCTTGCTAATGCGCGATGAACTAAAAAAGGCTATCCCGCCGATGTTGCTGCTGCAATAGGAAGGCCTGGCTACAATGGGAAAACAAAAGATTTTCCAATGCTCAGAGGACGCGGTAGCGACTTGTGCACTAGTCGTAAACAATGGAGGGGTCATAGTCTATCCAACCGATACAATCTACGGAATAGGCTGCGATCCATACAATGACTTAGCAGTCAAACGCATCTTTACAATAAAATGCAGGAGTGAAAAAAAACCACTGCCTATTCTGACGTACAACGTGCAAGACGCAGAAAGGATAGTGTCTCTTGGCAGGACTGGCAGGATGCTTGCTGAAAGATACTGGCCTGGCGCACTAACAATAGTAGCTCCGATAATCGATCAGAGAATATCACCCCGGGTCATGGCTGGCAGTTCTAGCTTGGCAGTGCGTATTCCAGCCAACAACTGTGTCTTACTGCTTCTCAGTTATTGCAGATATCTTGTGGGGACGAGCGCGAACTTGTCCGGAGACAAGGCGCTGAAAAGCGCACAAGAAGTGCTTGATTCAGGGCTTGAAGGGTATGATGCGCTCTTAGATGGCGGAACAGTCGAAAAGGGTATAGAATCCACCATAGTGTCTGTTGAAGGCAAGCCTAAAATATTGCGTGAAGGCGCGATAAAATCAAGGGAGATAGCGCATCTCATTGGACCGATTTAACCTCATTGTGTCCACTTATAGATTTAGGGAAGAAGATGCACAAGACGAAATTCTCGAGCTACTTGATAAATTTGGCGACCAGGCCGCAGAGTCTGAAATAGTTGAGATAAAGGGGATAATACTTGTACAGAGCTCGCTTGACCCACTTGCTGTCATTGATAAACTGAAGGAGCTTGTAGCCTCAGAACCTTGGCAGGTTCGTTATGTTCTGCGTGTATTGCCAGTACAAGTTGTAGTCCCCACACGGCTTGAGACAATAATACAGGCGGTAAGAGATCTCATTAAAAAAATGGGCAATGACACATTCAGGGTAACGGTTGAAAAAAGGCACAACTCTCTTGGTTCTATGCAAATTGTAAAGGCGATAGCAGACCAGATCAGTAACAAAGTCGATCTGGAGAACCCTAGCTGGGTTGTCCTAGTACAGGTACTTGGAGGGCTGACGGGAGTATCTGTTCTTCGGCCCCATCAGATTTTCAGCTCTGTAGTTGAAAAGCGTAAGTGACATTTTATCTTATCAGTATCGCTGCCTTTTCCAAAAGGTATTGTAGAAATTCGCTATCGTCCAATCGTGTGGTAAGACCAAGCATGCTTGCAAGTCGGATCCTCTTATCTTCACTTGGCTTCAGCACAGAATTATCCAAGTCAAATTCGCTTTTGATCTGCCCTTCAAATTGGCGTAATGATTCGCTATCTTGTGAAAAGGCAATAAAGCAGCCGGCGGTATCCTTCTTTAAACCAGCCCTTCTGATCGCTTCCGCAATTTGGTTGGTACCTGTAAGCCGTATTAGTAGTTCAGTTTCACACCTGTTTGTAAGCATGATTTTTCTTTTTTCTGCTTCAAGTGCTATTCTGAGTACCCCTCTCACATGTTCTTCTCCGTAGACTGAGTTGGCATTTACTGCCTGTATCGATACATTGCTGTGTTGTGCACGCAGCATATCGACCAGTTTGCCGGGATTGTGCATGATCCTTTGGACACCTGTAATCGATAGATGATAGCTATTAAGCATGCAATCCATTCCACCGTGAACCACTGTGACTATCGTAACTGTATCGCCGCTTTTTACCATGGTATTATGCCCATGAAGTGAAGCAGAATCGACATCATTTAAGGTAATTATCAAATTGTTTCTTTGCAAGAGGCGGGGCTCAGCTGAAATGGTTGTTAAAAAGTCCAAAATGTCGGAGATTGACGCATAGGGCTGGTCAAGATTGACCGCGGGTTTGCCAACTGCTTTTTTCGCTCCGCCAAGCAGCCTTATAGCTATCATCCGTCAGCTTCTTCCTCAGTTTCTCCGACCGCAGACGCCATTGAAGCCTTTTCTTGAGCGGCTTGCTTTCGCAAATGCGCGGTGATGTAACCAGCTAGCTCATTCCTTAGGACCTTCGACCTGATTATGGCTACTTCGCTCATGACATGCTTATTAGTATCAAAATCAAGACCAAATTTATCTGGATATTTCTCTAAAAACTCCGTAGATATGCGCTTTATTCTATTCATACAGTAGGGAGGACAATTTCAAGGATATTTTATCTTTGTTATATGTATCCAAGATAGGCCTTAGAATTCTTCTGCAGCAGCTCTACTGTCTCATCGTAGGACATACCAATGGTATTTGCAGCTGATGCAACAACGCTGACTAAACAAGATGTGGAAATTGCTGGCTTGTTCTCAAAGCATCTTGAGTATTGCACAGGACCATCAGTTTCGACCAAGATGCGATCTCTGTCTGTATTTTTCAAGAGCACTTTCTTGTCTTCTGAGTATACAAGTGGAGGACCGTATGATACATAGAGCCCAATATCCATACACTTTGCCAATTGTTTCTTGCTACCTGCAAACCAGTGTAACAATGCGCTTTTGATATGGTATGACGCTAGTGTTTCTAGTACTGCATCAAGCATTCTTCTAGAATGAATCGATACAGGTCTGCCCGTTAACTCTGCCAGCTCAAGCATTGCACTAAAGACTTGCTCTTGCCGCCTGATGGGCACATCGTAAGTGCCGTCAAGACCAATTTCACCGACACCGTCTATTGATTGTAAGTTCGACCTGAAGATTTCTCTGAACCTTTCTAGATCTTCTCTGGCCGAAGCTTCTGGGTGTATCCCGATAAATTGCTTGACTACGTTGCGGTGAGCATTGAATAGGTTGAGACTTCTAATTGTAGTTTCGACATCAACTGTAACAGAGCACGCGATTATTTTCATCATGCTCAAGGTCGATATTATATGATGCACATAGCCTGAATATTCGTTGTCAGAGAGATGAATATGAACATCAAAGAGCATTGATGTATATGTTGAAAGATGCAATGCAAAATAAATATTTGTAAAAGTCTTACTGCATAGACGGTTACTGTTAGCAAAAGAACATAATCTACTGCTGTGGAATTGCCAAGAATGTAATAACTATAGAAAAGACTTACGCCTTAGTATGCAAGGAGTTATCAGTGCTCTGTTGTACATACCAAGAATTGTGATACTAAAACAGCCTTTCTCATAAAGGAGCATAGGAATGCAGGCAATAGCAGGCAAATTGATTATCATTATTACATACTTTTTTGCTTGCTTTGCTGCTGAAGTGGGTTATTTTCAAATTAGTTCTACCTAGAACGTTGGCGTCATTCCTTCTTCTTATTAGAATTATATAAGTACACTTTTAACATAGTTATGTCAGGTACTGCCTATGTCTTCTGGACCTGAGTTTGGACTTGCAGCAATGTATCGTGTCATGAAAAAATCCGGCGCAGAACGTGTTAGCGATGACGCAGCTGATGAACTGAGAAAGGTTTTAGAAGAGATAGCAGAGAGAATTGCCAAGCAGGCAGTAGACCTATCTTTACACGCAGGAAGAAAAACGATCAAGCCAGAGGATATTAGGTTTGCTTCCAAGAATGTGATAAGACTGTAGCCAGCCATGGTCCACTCATATTTTTGCCAGTGCAAGCAAAAGTAGCGGTCACGTACATCATTGAAAAAGGGAAGAAATCAGCTTGGTTAATAATGTATTTTGTCTAGTTGGTGAAAAGACCATCTAAATATGCATTTGTTGCTGATTAATTCAGTCTCTAAATGAGGGCGTATTGTAGTAATACAAAAAATTTTCAGCTAATGTGAACGGTATTTTGCATACAGCCATGCTCCCCCGACCACTATAATAATCAATATTATTATCCCGGCGATTACTGGTGCCAGCAGCTGAATAATAAAACCGGCTATTGCAAAGAATACAATTAGCACAACTACTGCAATTATAATAGCCGCTATCGCGCCTAAAACCACGCATTAGTAAAGGTAGAAATAATAATTGTATACTTTGGCTGATATTTCTAGTACATGTATCTACGCTAATCTGGATGCTTTGATTTCTCGCTATGCGTAAAACTGGTCTTACCCCTTCAAAATCTCAGTGCGTGTATGCAGGATAGTTATTGTACTCTTTCAATCACTTTCTTTAGTAGTTTTTCTTTGACATCCCATTCTAGTTCACTTCTCTACCTCATGTCCAGCTAGGCATCTGCTAAGGAGAACATCAACGTCGAAGATTTACTTTGAAACTTTCAAGTCATGGAATCTTGTTATCTTAATATCTTCGTTCATACCTGCATGATTATGGCGCAATATGCTATAAGACACTATGACAGATCCTATGATCGTGATGAAATTTACGAGATGTAACTAGCCAAAGTTTTTTCATTTCACGAAAATAATCCGAGAGAAATAGTCAATGTTAAGTACTTGTATGCCAGATTACTACATCTACTAGAGCAAGAACAATTAGTGAAGAAAAATAATGAAAAGACGACTATATTGGTTGTTGATGACGATATAGTTATTTTGACAGTGACAAGTAGGAGCTTACAACATGCAGGCTTCAAAGTTCATGCTTTTGTAGATCCGCTTACAGCATTACATCATGTTCTAAATGATTGCAAGTACTGCCAAGTCTTGGTGTCTGATGTTAGGATGCCTGCATTGACTGGTTTTCAGCTTGTCAGAAAAGTAAAGGATCTGCGACCAGAAATGAAGGTCATAACGATGACCATGTTTGAAGTAAACAAACCAGAATTTGAAGCTGTTTTTCCATCAACTCCAATCAACTCCAATTGATGCTGTAATAAGAAAGCCGTTTACACCTCCGAAGCTGGTGGAAAAATAAGAGGGTTTTTGGGCACTCTGACTCAAGGGACGACTAGACATATGGATGTGCATGGCCCCGGTCATAGAAGAAAAATACTAAAATCATTTGACAACAATGTAGGACTGAAAGAGCTGTTACTGAGAAGGCTCCCATCTCGAGGATTTCTATTAGGCGTTGGGGCGACTATGATAGAAAGTGACGTCATTTATAGTGGTTACCTCCATAAGATGATCTCCCAACGCTTAAATCGAATTTGTGGCTGCTTTACAACAAGGCAAAAATATATGCATCCTGAAGATTTGAACAATATTTGGGTATGTTCGAACTGCCAAACTGCCTTCGCCTTTCATAGTGATATGATGGATCATATAAAGAATACACAGCATAGACA
>JALYGW010000195.1 GCA_030776915.1 Thermoproteota archaeon | reverse complement strand
GGCTCTTGTAATGCTTTCAGGCGGCCTCGATTCTGCTACTTGTCTTTACTGGGCAAAGGAAAAATATTCAGAAGTGATTGCAGTTACGTTCAACTACTTTGGTAGACTTGTACAGGAAAAATGTGCCAGTGTCAGACTGGTCAAGGCAGCGGGGATAAGCAATCTAATCGAAATAGATCTGCCGTTTGTAAAGGAAGCAGGCGACTTTTACAGCGGATACTTCAAAAACCCCTATTCTGGTGCCCAAGAGTCGTCATATGTACCAGCTAGGAATATGATATTCTATTCGATATGCGCCCATTATGCAGAATACCTCGGTGCCAGATGGATCATCGGAGGTCACAACCTGCACGATGCTAAATTTTTCAAAGATGCTTCAAAAAGATTCATAGAGAAAATAAATATTCTTTTCAAAGAAGGATGTCTATTGTGCAATGACCAAGCCTATCAAATACTGCTTCCACTTGCAGAGATGAACAGAAAACAGATAATTAGGCTCGCTATCAAGCTCAAAGCGCCTATAGAACTGACGTGGAGCTGCCACAGGGAGGGGAGTGTTCACTGCGGTTGCTGCTACGCATGCAGACAAAGACTTGAGGCTTTTGATCATCTTGGGCTCAAAGACCCAGTCTTCTTAGTCAGGTGAGCTGGAGTTCCATTACCCTGTCGCTGCTCAGCCTTACGTTACTAAGGTAGATGGTATCAAAGGAATTAAAATTGGTTTGAATTTGTATGATGCCATTGCCTGGACTGACATTTATAATCACACCAAAGCCCAAAACACTGCCGTTTGAACCAAGGCCGACGAACATTCCCGTCATGTTTTCTGGCTCTAGCTGCTTTATGGGCGGCTGAAATAGTTCGGAAGGCGAAAAAAGCTTGCTCATGTAATCGAACTTAACCTGCGACAGCTTCGCAGTATAAGATCCATTGCCAACGAATCGCAGGAACTGATTCAGTCTGCGGCTCAAGCGCTCAAGCCTTGACTTGTATGCCTGACTGCTTGAGCTAGCGCGCAGAATCTGCGACGACCGGATCTTAGACCTATCAAGCAGTAATACATTTTCACCCATGCATATTACTACATCAGGCTGCAACTCTTCTGCAATCATTGTCTTGTACTGGAGGCCACCATTCTTCACGTAGCCGTCTGTGTTGACAATGCAGATATTAGTGATCGGACCAATCCTATCAAGTATAGACTTCAATTTTTTTGCAATCAAGCCCTCAAATCCTATGGGCGATATGCTTCCAACAAATTCAAACAGGTTGGTATTAACATCACGCAGATCAACTACCTGTTTTGAGAGAACTGCAGATCCTATGACAGTAGGCGGCGCGAGATCACCCTGACCAATGTCTCCGTCTATAACGATTGGAGCAAGCCCACGCCTCATTGCCATATTTGCAAGATATATTGCAAGCGTTGACTTGCCAGTGTCAGTATCGCCTACGAGCATCACTGTAGTTTTTTTGCGGGCAGCCAAGGCACATACCTGCTGGGCATGACTGTACCACATAGAGGTTCCTGCTTGCTTAGGGTCAGCCCACCATAGTCTTGCGCCTTGTCCAAGCCAAACTTGCAGCCTACACCTGTTGCTTGGCTCAAATGGGAGCGCCTTGCCGGCCCTTACTTTTACTGTCTGCCCCGACACATCACTTCCAAGAACATGGCATGTCCCTCTTACAACTACCTTGGCTGGACCTTTTATCATTCTAACCTTGAGCACGTTAGGCATCTCTCTCTTGTGTATGTATTACTGTGCGGTTTGTTCCAAATACTTTTTCTAAAGCTGAGCCTTTGACTACTGTATCAATTCTAAACATTTATTTCTCTATTAGATTGTTTCACCGCTAAATTTGTCGGCCTCTACAGGCCCAGAATCTCGTGGTCCGCCCAGAGAGCATCATCAACGTCAACAACACCAGCTTGTGCGTACTCTGAGCCTCATGGACATCATAATGGTTGGCATAGCAGGCATGATTGGTGGTGCAATCTTCGTGCTGACTGGACCAGCAATTGGTTTGGCAGGCAGCGCAGTCATTCTTGCATTCATCATCAATGCGACCATTACGCTGTTTACGGCGATGGCATACGCAGAACTGGGCTCGGCAATGCCAGAGGCAGGGGGAGGGTATATGTGGATAAGAGAAGGACTGCCCCGACCTAATGCCTTTATTAGTGGCTGGATGGCATGGTTTGCTCACATTATAGCAGGAAGCCTTTATGCAGTCGGCTTTGGGGCCTTCTTGTACCAATTGCTTGGCCCAAACGTGGCGGGTATATTATCCGACCAGCCATTGTTTGGAGTCATCCCATTTGACAAGCTGATAGCCGTGGCCTCCATCGTAGCATTTACATACATTAACATCAAGGGGGCTTCTGAAACAGGCAAGACTGGAACTATTGTCACTATTGTACAGCTTGGCACCATTCTTTGTATAATAGTTGCCGGTTCTTGGACGATATATAATAACCCGAATCCGACAGCCAACTTTGCTGATTTTATGCCAACGGGCATAGCGGGCTTGGTTGCAGCGATGGGTCTCACGTTCATAGCTTTTGAAGGTTACGAGATCATTGTACAAACTGGGGAGGAAGTCAAAAACCCAAAACGTAACATACCAAGAGCAATTTTTATCTCGCTTGCGATAGTCGTCATACTCTATTGCCTAGTAGCTTTTGTATCGATAGGCGCAATATCACCTGAAGGGATTGCTGCATGGAGGTTCATAGGCGAAGGTGGCGAGCTTGGCATCATGAAGGCCGCCGAGATATTTCTGCCCTATGGCGCCTTGATAGTGCTTGGCGGTGGAATGGTCTCAACACTGGCTGCGCTGAACGCTACTACATTTTCTTCAGCGAGAGTAGCGTTTGCAATGGGTCGGCACTACAATCTTCCCCACAAGCTCAGCTCTATTCATCCAGCAAACAGAACACCCCACGTTGCAATAATAATTTCCGGAATAATTATGGCTTTTATGGCATACGCGCTGCCGCTTGCAGATATTGCGGTGGCGGCAGGCGTGATCTTTCTTCTGCTGTTCACGCAGGTGAATATTGCAGCTATCACCATACGCAGGATATATGGCAACAAGCTATCATACGGATTCAAGACGCCCTTCTTCCCCGTGATACCGATTGCTGGCATTTTCCTAAAGTTGGGGCTTGCGCTCTACCTGCTTGTTACCCAACCACTCAGCTGGGGCATAACTATACTATGGATATTGGTGGGCTTTGTGCTCTATAGAATGTACACCTTCAAGCAAGAGATACAGCACTATGCGCCCATAGTGACGTCTGAAGGAGACCTAAACAGGCAGGACTTCCGCATCCTCATTCCATATACACCGGAAGATCCTGACAGGCTCTTGAAATATGCAATAAGAATAGCCAAAGAGACAGGAGGCGAGGTAAATATACTTCGAGTCATAACTGTGCCTCATCAGACCCCTCTTTCTGCTGGCGTAGCATTTGCTGAGACTGCCAAGCGATCTTTTGAGCCTCTGGAAAAAATATTGGATAGGGAAAATACTCCAAGCCACTACCTTGTGAGGGTTTCACATGACTCGACTGAAGCGATCCTTGCAACCATTGAAGAGCAAAAGATCGACCTTCTTGTTACCGATTTTGAAACACTTCGACACGATAGGAAACTTTCAACTCTGATGACCTGCAAGGTACTTGCAATAAAGGCAGAGAATGACACGCTTGAGCTAGAGCCAAAGCAGAAGTACTTTGACACTGAGATGAGGAGGCCGGAAGCAATTGCAGATGGAGAGAAAAGGAGCATGGTGACAATCTATGATGGAGGCGACCACTCAGATGTCCTGCTAAAAGCCACCAGCTGGCTAGAGCATTCAGGTATGTTCAGAGTAGGACTGATCTCACTTGTCAGAGGCGGTGGTGGTCACAGTCACAAGAGCAGCAGTGTTGCAATGCAGCAAGACTACTTGAGCATGCTAGGTGTCAACCTAAAGGAGGTAAAGCTGCCTGAAGGGAGCCCAGCTGCTGCCGATGCGGTGTTTGCAGCTGTCAGCGTGTTCCGACCAGACATTGTCATAATGAGTGCCACGGTAGGTGGTTACTCAGTGTTCCAGAACCCTGACTTTTTCGCGCTGCTGGATCAGTTCAACTGTCCTGTAATAATAGCCAAGGACTTTACCATACCCGGTGTGCATAGAGCCAAGTCCGCAATCATGAGAGTGTTCAAATGATGATGATAATAATAATAAGACGGATATCTAAAATCCATCGGCTTTTAACTATCTGGTTGCGCTAGTAACGCCCATTTAGAAAACGTACTTGGTATCGCTTATGTTTGTGATCCCAAAATACATAATATACACATATCGTTATGCATAAAAATCTCAGTTTATGCAAAAATCCAAACGAGAAATTTTCTGTTCCTGTAGTTGTGGAGGCAGCAAGTGAAGGAGTAGCACACAGGTAACGAACTTTTTTCGGAATGGCTTTTATCATTAGTAGACCAGATCCTGAAGCTCATATGTTAATGTCGACAAGTAATAGAGACAGAGGTTTTTACTTCATTATCCTAGTTTAGTCAAGGTTAATAGAGGCAATTCCTAAATAGGTCCTCTCTAAAGAGTTATACGCATAAGATATGCCCCGATGCATTGCCTTCCACTCATACAAGGGCGGCACTGGCAAAACAACAATAGCATGTAACCTAGCCGCCATGTTATCACTTAAAGGATATAATGTATCCTTGCTTGATCTGGATGTTTATGCGCCTAGCCTTCATGCCTATTTTGATTGTTCTCCAAATAAGTGGATAAACGATCTCTTGTTTGAGAATTCTGACCTGAATGAAATAATGGTCGACATGACATCTACTCTAACCAGATATGCAGCAGATAGAACTAAGAAGATAGGAAGGTTGCTGGTTGGTTTTTCAAACCCCCAAAAGGATGAGATTTACAGATTAGAAGGGAGCATCAAGACTGCCAATGCCAATATACAGCTTCTTAGAAGGTTTGTTCAATTACGAGAAGATTTAATCTCAGATTATGAATCGGATTATGTTATCCTAGATACAAGTCCAGGTATCAGGTATTGGTCCATCAACTCGCTAGCCGTTGCAGACGTACTATTCCTTACACTCAAGTTCGGGGATCTTGATATTGAAGGCACTATAAAAATGGCAAATGATATCTATGGCTCATTTACAAAGTTTGGATCGAAATCCTTTCTTCTTTTGAACTTAGTCTCTGGTTATTGTATTCCACGGACTTATCTTCATAGCTCCCAATCTACAGATAAGAGTAGTAGTAGTGTGCCAGCTGAAGGGACTCCGATAGAAATACAAACATTTCAGAATGAACTTGGTTCCAATACTTTTCTTTCTGATCAAACCAAGATGGATTTGATATCTGCTATCCCCTGCTATTGCGATATCCAGTTCCAGAAAAAAGAATTTCTGACGGTGCTGCAATACCCAGATCATCCTTTCGCAAAACAGCTTGAACAGCTTGCCATGACAAGACAGATAGGAGTTTAGAGCGTGGTATATTGATTGTCGAGTGCTGGCAATAATTTGAATAGTGCTCAGAACTATAACAATAGTGGTGGTAGTAGGGATCCCTTGATACCAGGAATTTATCTACCCTTTCAAAGCGTAGGCTCAAAGATCTTGCTCCTCTCCGGTCCTTCAGGTGTAGGCAAAACAATGTACTGCAGACAGTTCCTGTTAGAAGGATTGCTCAAAGGAGACAAATGCTTATTCATAAGTACGGACTTAAACATGATGCAATTTAACGCGCTCTTTTCTAATGTAGAAAATAAAAACATTCTTGATCGTATGGAATTTATCAATCCATGTGATGATATGTCATTGTCCTATAATGAGGAGAGAGAAGTTCCTGGAAAAGGGCTAGCAAATGCGATACTTTCAGCTCTGAAACGTAGCCTTGAAATTAGGTCTACAAGTGAGACGCAGATGGCCACATCAAAACAGAAGAG
>JALYGW010000194.1 GCA_030776915.1 Thermoproteota archaeon | reverse complement strand
GACTCCCGGTCACTCAGGAGGAGTTTAAATGGGTTCTTGACAAAGGCATAAAGTCTATTATCACAGTAAGAGAGGTTCCTCTTCCTTCCCAATGGATTGACAGTACCGACATTGATTACTTGCATCTAATGGTGGAGGACTATGGCGTGCCAAACATCGAAGTTCTCGATGAAGCAGTGAATTACATAGATAACAAGATTCAAAGCGGTAAGCCAGTATTGGTTCACTGCGCTGCGGGCAAGGGAAGAACAGGTGCGATACTTGCAGCATATATGATAAAAAAGGAGAATCTTTCAGCAGAGCAAGCGATTGAAAAGATAAGGTTTATGAGGCCTGGCTCTGTGCAATCAATGACGCAGGAAACCGCTCTGTCTATGTATGAAAAGTATCTGCAGATTAAGAAGCAATGATATACTATTTTTGTTATTATTATTCTGGCAATTATTCTGGCACTGAGTCTGCTACAAGCTGACCATCCTGAACCTTCACAAAGAGGAAGCGGTTATCCTTGAAGATTAGAGTAAGTTCACCTTTCTTTTCCTCAACATCAAGCAGTTCTTGTCCCTTAATACCATCAAATTTGACCATTTCAATTATAATGCGTAAATGGATTATTTAGATTTAATCAGTGCGCTAGTATTTCACTCAACAGATATCTTGAATTCCCTTCCATCAATCTCGACTACTTTGTAGCTTACGTTGTTATTAGCCTGGTCTTCTAATAGAAAGACAGTCTTCACTCGTACAAGATAGGTCAGTTCATTCTTCATTAATGATAGCGTTGCAATTTCTTCACTTGTCAGTCCAGCAATATAGGCCGCGTCGATTATCTCAGTTGGATTGTACTGCCGCTCTTTTCGCAACTGTTGGAGCTGTCTTGCCAGGTCCCTTACCAGCCCTTTAGCAATCAAGTCCTTATCGCGTATGCTCGAAATGAATGCTATAATGCCATCTCTTTCAGCGCAGGAGTATCCATCTGAAGGTTTATAGGCTATCTCTACATCGGAAGGCGACAGCTTGATTGTCTTGCCGTGGTCGTCGTATGCAAGTACGTACTCCTCAGACTTCTGCAAAGTGTGGACAAGCTCGAGCTTATCCACTCCCTCAAATGCTTTAGCAACTCTATTGATGTCTGCCTTGACTCTTGGTGCAATATTTCTTCTAACAAGTGATATGTTGACAGAGATTGGCATATTTGTATAAAGAAGGTTAGCCACCTTTTCAAGCTGTGAACCAGTGTCTATTTCCACTAGCCTGTACTGGCCTGCATTTAGTTGGTTGCTAAGGACATCTGAGATTCCTTCTTTCTCAAGCGACCTCAAATTCTGCCCGCAGATAATAACTTCCCTTATCGGCCAGCGTCGTTTAAGGCTAGCAAGGTTCCTTGCTGCATTTGCAAGCGATACTATCTCTTTTATCTTATCAAAAGCTGATTCAATCTCAGAGTTAACTAGCTTTTCATCTCGCTTGGGCCAGCTTTCAAGCAAGATGCTCTTTTTCCTGTTAAAACAAGTGACGTAGAGGTATTCGGTTATGAATGGAGACAGCGGATGAAGCATTATGTTTAGTTGTATCAGCACGTAGCTTATCACCGAATATACAGCAAGCCGCTTGTCAAGACTCTCAGGGCTGTCATCCCAGATTATGTTTCTTGTCATTGGAACATAAGTTTGGCTCAGCTCATTAATGATAAATGCATCGATGGCTTTGGCAGCTTCGTGGAAGCGGCAATGATCAAATGCTTCGCTTACTTCTCCAACTAACTTCTGTAGTTTTGATAAAAGCCAGATTTCAGTTAACCCAAAAAGCTTATTTTCAATTACCCAGTTGAGTGTATGCTTTTCCTGATTGAACCGGTCAAATTCGCTGTTCTGCTTGAAGTACACATGTAAGTTATGAAGTGTGCTTAGTATCTGATAGGGTCTAGTCTTCATTTCGTCAAGGCTAAAATTAAGCGACTCAATAGGCGAGGACTTCCACATGAAGTACAACCTCACTAAGTCTACTGGGTTTTCAGTCAAAAGCGCATCCGCCTCAATAATGTTGCCAAGGCTCTTGCTCATCTTGTTGCCCTTTTCGTCAAGGACATGCCCTTGGAAAAGAAATGATCTGAATGGCGCGACAGCTGACTGCTTCATAATGACATTTTCCATCAACAGAGTATAGGCCCATCCTCTTGTCTGGTCGATACCCTCTGTCAAAAAGGTTGCAGGGATCAAATCTATGTATTCCTGATCGTTAAGTGAGGCATAGGGCGCAGCACCGCTATTGTGCCATGTATCAAGGACAAAGGGTTCGCGCTGCATTGTTGCTGCTGCTGCTATTCCGCACTTTTCGCATTTTATTTTGATCCTATCAATCCAAGGGCGATGAAGTTCAAAGTCAGGGCCGTCAGGGAGGTCCATCGCCTTCTCTATGATCTCTCTTCTTGAGAGGAGCAAATCTTTGTGAGAGCACTTTGTGCATGACCATATAGGAAGAGGGGTGCCCCAAACCCGTTCCCTTGATATACACCAAGGGTGCTTCTCTCTAATGATTTCTATGAATCGGTTCTTTGGTGGATCAAAATAATACTCCACATTCTGTGCAGCCTGCAGTGGCTTGTCTCCCAAGTTTTCAATAATATAGAAGTATTCTCGCCGAGCGAACCACACTACTTTATGATGAGAGCGCCAGCATGTTGGATATTGATGTTTTATCTTTCCTATCTTGACTAATGCGTTAGCTTCCTTCATTGCTTGCACCACTTTATTATCTGCATCTCTGACAAAGAGATCCTTAAAGGCCCCAGCTTTTTCTGTAAAGATTACTCTATCATCTATTGGTACAAAAATGGGAACATTTCTTTTAGTCGCTATCTCAAAGTCTTGCTCGCCATTTGCTGGTGACAGATGCACAAGACCGCTGCCTGTAGCTGTATCAACAAAGTCATCTGAGATCACAAAGTGGATCGATTTGTTGG
>JALYGW010000193.1 GCA_030776915.1 Thermoproteota archaeon | reverse complement strand
TGGCGCTGCACGAGATAACGCTCAGGATGCACTGGTTCGGTTATCTGAACGCCTTCACATTCCTGTGACAACCACCTTCATGGGAAAGGGAGTATTTCCAGACAACCATCCAAATGCTTTAGGGACTGTAGGCTTTATGCGCCGTGATTACGTCAACTTTGGGTTCGACTTAGCGGATGTGCTTATCTGCGTCGGCTACGACCTGCAGGAATTTGATCCAATACGGATAAACCCAAACGGCGACAAGAAGATCATACATATTTCTCGATATCCTGCTGAAGTTGACGCACACTATCCTGTTGTAGTTGGCATAGAGAGCAACCTGTCAATGGCACTTGATGAGCTTGCAAAAGGAGTAAGATCCAAAAAAGGGCTGAAAGGGGAAAACCAAAAGATTGTTGATCTGCTTCGAGGAGAGCTTGAGGAGGCTGCAGGAGACGATTCGTTCCCTGTTAAACCTCAGCGAATAGTCTACGATACACGTCTGGCACTTGGAGAGTCGGATATTGTGTTAGTTGATACAGGCGCATTAAAGATGTGGATGGCCCGGCTCTATCCAACGTACAAGCCTAATACTTGTCTTGTTTCAAATGGACTGTCAACTATGGCATTCGCTTTGCCGGGAGCGATAGCGGTCAAGCTCGCCTACCCGGAACGCAAGGTGCTTGCCGCAGTCGGAGATGGAGGGTTCATGATGCTTAGCTCCGAGTTGGAAACAGCCGTACGGGAGCATGTACCTATTGTAATCCTGATCTGGGAAGATCAAGCTTACGGACTGATTAAATGGAAAATGGACTTGGAGCTCGGGCGCCACTCTTCTGTCGATTTCCATAATCCCAACTTTGTGAAATACGCTGAAAGCTTCGGAGCGAAGGGATATCGGATCAATCGCACGGATGAGCTCCTTCCAACTCTAAAATCTGTACTTGAGGATGATGCAATTTCAGTAATCACATGTCCAGTTGACTATTCCCAGAACATGGAGCTCACTGAAAAGCTCGGCCTCGTAACCGAGGCTCTTTAGCGGATCGTCGATATATATAAAGTGTCCAATAACAATAAGAGGAAGTGAGAAACGTGATAAACCAACAACAACAACTTGAACAGAACAAAAAGAACGTGATGGCCTTCTACGACTTTCATCTGGATATTCGTAGCCGGTTTTATTTTGGTAGCCTCTTATTCAGCACCCGCTAATTTTACTGAACTCTGCTTTTTAGGTGACAACCCGTATATATACACGGCTGGCCAGATAGCCGATATATATATGAGGAAGGCAACAAGTTTCCGAAGAGTAGCTAACAAAGAGTATATGGAAGAACCATATTCTGTACTGACTGGCCACCACTACTCAATGGGCGACATTTTCGTAAATATCGGTGGAACTGCTGCAATACAAAACAGTTCATAACAAAATAGGATTGTGCAAAAATATATGCATGGTCAAGAAAATGGTCAAAAAAAAGGAGCGGGTGTTCTTGGCATTCACCATATTACCGCCATAACGAAAAATGCTCAGCGCAATATTGACTTCTATTCAGGTTTCCTAGGCCTAAGACCTGTAAAAATTACAGTCAATTTTGACGACCCAACTTCATACCACCTATATTATGGTGATTACATGGGTCATCCCGGAACTTTATTAACATTCTTTGTATGGCCAGATATACAAAAGGGGAATAACGGAACAGGACAGGTTACCACAGTTGCCTTTCTTATTCCACCAAATGCAATTGAATATTGGACTGACAGACTTCGTCGCAATGACATTTCATTTGTAGGCCCATCAACCCGCTTTGATGGCACTGAGCAATTCATCACTTTTAGCGACCCAGATGGAATGATGCTAGAGCTGATCGCTCCTTCCACTAGCTCCTCCTTCTTCTCGTCATATGCCCGCTCTAAGGATATTCAACATCATAATGATGATAATAATAATGCTATTTCTGCTATTAACTATGACAATGTCTGGAAGGAGGGTCCTATTAATTCAGATTATGCAATACGGGGGTTTCATTCAGCTGCAATCAGAGAGGAGGGGTATGAGCATACTGTGACTCTTCTAACAGATAATATGAAATTTGGGCTTGTAGCAAAGGATGAAAGAGAAGGACGCTTTCGGTTTAGGGCAATAGAAAATAGAAAACTAGGAGCAGTCCCAGAAGCAATAGGCTCAGTTGTCGATATCGTATGTCAGCCAGATATTGGCAGAGGTGTTGTTGGAATAGGTAGTGTTCACCATATTGCTTGGCGGGCTTCTGATGACAGCCACCAGTTAGACTTGCGTAAACGAATTATCAGGCAAGCCCATCTTAACCCTACACCGGTAATTAACCGGAAGTATTTTCATTCTGTCTACTTCCGCGAGCCTGGGGGTGTGCTCTTTGAGATTGCTACCGACCCGCCAGGCATGACAGTAGATGAGAAGCCAGAAGAGCTTGGAACAAAGTTAACCCTACCCGAGTGGTATGAACCCATCCGTAGCAAGTTAGAGCATATCCTACCACCAGTAAATCTGTCAAGAAATGTGAGAGAGCATCCGAAAGGGGAGAGTGTTGCATAGCGGCTGCATGTCATGACAAAATCTAACAACAGCTTGGTTTTGTACACCGATTTGTGCCAGAAACAGAAGTACGAGGGAGAGACAAGAGAATTATTACTACTAATGCTGCTGGTGCAACACCAAAAGCAAGCACCCTACTTCTTTTGCACGTAACCGGAAGAAATGAAGATGTGACCTGTTGTGCTCCTAGGGCGAGAACTTATCCATTTGCCGCATTGCTCACTCCAGGAGGAAAAATACTTGGAGATAGAAGGATGCCACACTTCTTTCGCTGACTTGCATAAGGCATTTTTGATATTGAGGATCTAAAGTACCACATACAGGAACTAACAGATTTTGTTAAAGAAGCTTCGCACATCTAGCTTCTATGTATACACACACACAATGTATCAGAGTCAGGCTCATGAGCTCTCGCTTTTGGCACGAGCCTTCAACTAGTCATCCAACCCTGATATTTTGGTAAGAATCAACCAGAGAATTCGATATTCTATATGTCTCTGGACCTCTGGGTATGCCAAAGGCAACGCAGAGATACTCTTAAAGGACAAAGGTACGGATGGAAAAGTGACTGCGCAGGCTGTGCTATTTTCTCGCCTTGTCCTAGTAGGACATAAATGCAGGGAGGGTTAAGAAAATTATTCAACGGCATAAGCGGCTCTAGCAACGACTTCAGATAGCGCGGGGTGGATGTGCACCGTCTTTTCAATACTGCCAATGGTGCCATCGGTTGCTTTTATTATTACCAGCACTTCGTGAATAAGAATGGAAGCGTGACTTCCAAGAATATGGCAGCCAAGAATCTTGCCCTCATTTGAAACCAAGAACTTGATAAAGCCGTCCCTGTCTTCGATCGCTCGTCCCATTGCCGTATCTATGAAATTATAGACAGCCCTTTTATAAGGAACGCCTTTTTTCTTTAATTCCTGCTCTGTATGGCCTACGCCAGCAACCTGCGGCGAGCTGAAAATTGCATGAGCCATTGCAGTATAGTCTGCTGGAACTTTGTGCGAGTGCATTATATTGTTAAAAGCATATTGGGCCTCCATGTTAGCGCTGTGTTTGAACATGTACCGTCCCACTGCGTCGCCAAGCGCAAATATCCCCTTCACATTTGTCTCAAGATAGTCGTCTACAACAATGAAGCCTTTTTTGTCAGTCTTGACCTCTGTGTTTTCAAGTGCAAGTGTATCAGAATTTGGAGTTCTGCCGGTCGCTATCAAAAGCTGATCAGAGTCGAGATCCAATGTTTTCCCGGCAGAATTTCTTGCCACGACGTGAAACGTGCCGTTGTTCTTCTCCTTAACCACGGATTCTGTATTATAGCCAAGATGCACACCATATTTTTTGGAAAATACTTCAGTGAATTTCTTTGAGATATCAACATCCTCATGCTTGAGCAAAGCATCACCCCATTCTATTATGTTTATTCTTGTCCCGAGTGCACCAAAAAAGTGCGCTAGCTCTGCAGCGATGTAGCCTCCACCGATGATAGTAAGCGTACGCGGCTGCTTTTGCAGACGTAGTGCTTCGTCGCTTGTCATGTACCCGCTTCCATCTAGTCCATTTATTTTTGGAATAGCCGGCCTTGTTCCGGATGCAATCAATATCTTGTTTGCAAATATCATTTCTTCACCGACCGAGATTGTTTTTTTGCCAGTGAATCTGCACTCCTTCTGGTATAGCTTCGGATTGTCTATTTCGGCAAATGCGCTTTTGATTCCATCAGATTCATTGTCGATGATGCTGGTGGCGCGCTTGACTATGCTGTCAAAGTCTATAGAAAACTTGTCAACCTTGATCCCAAACAGCTCAGCGCCCTTTATTATTTCAGCTATGTCCGCACTGTGTATTAGGAGCTTGGATGGTATGCAGCCCGTGTTAAGGCAGGTTCCGCCCATACTCCCCTTTTCAATTACGGCAACCTTCATACCATGCTGCGCTGCAGCATTGGCCACGTCCAGCCCTGAGCCACTTCCAATGATGGCAAGATCAAAGTTTTGCACGCGTTATGATGAGGGATATTTCAGATAAAGGGTGCTACCAAAAACCACTCTCTAATGTTATAAGGCACGTTCACTGGACTAGTCACTCCTTCATAATACAACAGTGTTTCTCTCTAAAGCATGTATATGCATGCTGACTAGGTATCAGCTGAGATGCTCAACAAATACTATCATACTTGTTAACAAACTGAGCGTGTAAAACCGAGATATGTGGCGAGTGAAAATTGATAATTTATTCATGACTTGAAAGTTCAAGAGCACCATTGTAACTGTATCGACAACAGACTTCTGAAGAAGATAATGCTCTTCACGCAGACATATCCTACAGATTGTTGCGGCATTAATAGCTGTGGAATAATGTAACTTGCTTTGATAGCATACAATTTTCCAGAAAATGGCGCGGATCTTGAAACATGATACATCATCAGAATAAGAGTCAAGTTGATGGTATATTTTTTTCAACCTACTACTTCCATTTTGATTCTGCTGCATTTGCAACTCCTCAACGCTACAACAAATTCATGATAATTATGATATAGTTATTTTTAATATGGTTTGGAGTATTGATCTTCTTGGTTGCGCTGCTATTTGCTCTATATACTAAGCATAAGACTCACTTGCTGATTCATGACGCTATTATCTGTGGCTTGTCTCTTTACTTTATGATATATACACAGTTACTTGAAAAATGCTTTGATGATGTCATATCATATGACATGACTTGTTATTAATCTTGTGTGCGAGAAGGAAGTTCTGATACTGTGGATAGCAAAGAAGCCGAAAGAGAAGAGATGAAAGAGGAAACTCATGATATCGAAGACGCAGAGCAAGATGAATTAGATGAAGGCGATGAAGAGGAAGGATTAGAAGAATAAACAGGGGAGAGTGGGGGAGAAGCCTTTAGAAATAAGCTTTTACTGTATATTGCTGACAAAACCTACAGCCTGAAAGGATCATATCGGTTCCTACCTTTTCAGGTGGCGATTTCTCTTTTCTTCAGCATTGCATTCTCATCAGATCTATCCTTGTCCAGGCTTGATCCGAGGGGAGTTTTTACCTTATCCATGCTCTCTTTGTTTTCGTAATCCTTCACTCTGTCTTAATTGTTCGCCTAAAGTTGCACTATGAACTTGTACATTGTGCTTTACTAAATCTTCATGCAAGTAAAATGACTCACCACATGCTTCACACGTGTGCTTCTTCTGTAAATGTATGGTCACATGTTGCTGTTGAAGTACAGCTTCAACGACACCATCATGGACGCCTTTACCTAATCCCATGCTGAATTAATACAAATAATGAAATATTTTTGCGAGATGTGACATATCTATCTGGGGTAACCCAAGAAAGACAACGGAGTCTATAATATCAAGACGTTTTAAGCCGCCTCTCAAGTAGGCGTAAATCTATCTTGTAACACAACTTGAAGTTGTGAAATTCATCCCAACTATGTAGCTTTGACGAGTTTCCAACTCGTGCATTTGCCAGATTAATCATCATCATGACTGGCCAAGCGGAATATGTCTAAAACACTGACCTATCTCCTTTAGGTTATTCTGAATTAGTAAATATTTTCTCCACCATCCTTCTTTCCGGATAATTCTAGGACCTTCTAGCTCCAACTTTAACACAGCAACAGCCACTTCTAGAGCGTAATTCTCAGCTTGCATTCTGGTATCTGCCTTTGTGTTATCATTGTCCGCTATTGCAATAAACCGCTTATATGACTTGAGCAGTCTATCTTTGAATATGCCGAAATCTGTTATGAGAGAGTTTTTTTCTCTTGTTCGGCAAACAGGGCTTGATCTATATCATAGATTTTGGTCAGTTCTTTATCCTAATTTTGCTTACGTTTATTGACTAGCAAAAGCCCTGTCATAAGCTGACATAAAATGCCTCGTGTATTTTCTCGACTTTTCTATTTTTGACATAAACAAACCTAAACTTGACTCCTCCAAGAGTCCTCTGAACTAGTCTTGTACTTTTATACTCATATATCACATTATATTTCGCAATTCTTCGCTGTGATGAATTAGAACCTTCTTCTGCTTTCGCTTCTGATTCTATTTCTGCTGTTGATAATGAAGATATATGTCGCTCTCTAATTCTTGTTCTTTATCGTCATTCTTCCCCCAAACTTGCTACTTCAGATTTCCTCTCGCACCTATGAGTTTTAAAACATGCGCTAGTCTCGCGTAGATGGGCGCCGGGAGAGGGACTCGAACCCTCGAGTCCCGAAGGACATCAGCTAGCGCGTCATAGTCTGCGACAATATACATATGATCTCGAGGCTGACCCCTATTAGGGCCTACTCTGACTTACCTAGCTTGGGTACCCCGGCGCTACTGATTTGTGAACCGGTATTGCAATTTATGCCTTTATCACTTTGGTAAATTATCACTACTTATTGCTAGTCACGTAGGATTAGACAACTAAGTTACGTACCCTGCAACTATTCGAAATGCAACTACACACGCGTGTGTCAGCACTGAAAAATTATATAATCATACCATTACAATAAAAGTAGCTGTGCTTGCTACGTCCATAAAGCTACCGACTTCTGAAGAGATCAAGAAATTGTCGCTTGCAGACAATGCAATATCTGGAGGTCTAGCAGATGAGTTTCGCGATAGGCTCCGTGAATATGTGCATATTGATCCCTATTGCGTGCCCGATCCGTTTACTGACAAAGATGACTGCAATTATTCTGTCATACTTGACAGAGAAAATCTAAACAGAATTGTAGTATTGTTTGCAAATAAGAAAGGTACACTCCCTCAACTTCCGTGGTCTGCAATACTAGGTGAGCGGCTTGTCAAAATGTCGGTGTCAAAAGAATATGCCCTTGCGATAAAGCAAGAGCTAATGCCAAAGGAAACCAACAACTTTTACCCATATAGGCGCAACGGCGTAACAACGGGCTACATCATGTTTGCATTTCAGATATGCGGGTAACGATGATCTCGCAATTCGATGACTCCGATTTTCTGAAACTTCCTTACCATATGCTCAAGGGATTTCCTTACATCGTTCTCCCCCCCACTTGAAATCCGGAGAACCTCAAGCAAGAGGTCATCAAATGTAATGCCGTTACACATGTTCCAAAGCGAGACTGCAGTATCGTTGACGCGATATGCTTCGCCCCTGCCATTTATGAGGAGCGGTGTTCCGTCGCAGTCGTTACCGACCACGCCTCTTCGTAGAATTATTTTGTTATTAACACTCTCCCTTTTCAATAACATCCGGTCATCATCGAGCTGCTGCTCTTATGCACCAACTGCTTATTTAGCATTGCTACATTTTTGATTCAAAAAAATGGCCAATAAGTATCTGAAAGGAGCAAGCAGGCAACACATGTCTCATCTGTTCTTAGTATAGTGCTGTACACGGCATGAAAATGACACCATAGAAATAGAAATAGAAAGGACAATACAGGCTGTACACTGTACATAATGATATATGTGTGTCAATATAGACTTAAGCTAGCAGCTTATTTTCAAGGTGCCGACACTTGTCCATCATGAGTTGTGAAGACCAAGTCGCACACAAACCAGTAGAAGTTTTGTGTATTGTTATTCTCCTTCTCCTCCTCCTTCTTCTTCCTTTCCGGTCCTTTATCATTAGGAAACCTTTCACACTAAAGATGTTGCGGATTTGTTAATGTTAAAATAAAAGCCAAAGCTAGAGAGTTTCTAGTGTCTTTTAAAAAGAGCGAGAGACAAAATAGAAAGGCCGTCACCATTACCAGACAAGTGGCCGACAGCATAATCACGTGGGCAAAGACACATCATCCAAACGAGGCCATCCTCGTCCTGCAGGGCAAGAGTACACGAGAGCAGATCACCGTCGACGGGGTCGTAATCCCTCCATTTTCAGAAAGTGGCCCATTTTACTCCGGCTTTGGAATTCATGATCTTCCCTACACCATACCTCACGTCGGCACAGCACACTCTCACCCAGGAGGCTCAAACAATCCATCGCTTGAAGATCTCAACCACTTTACGGGCTTTGTATCCATCATTATCAGTCACCCTTATGAGGACAATACGATAGCCGCCTATGATAGGAACGGCAACAGCCTAGAACTCAAGATTGTGAACTCAGCCTGATTGTTTCCTGCGCCCAAATTCGAGCTCGACTCCGCGCTTAGAGTCATGACTGAAAATAAACGATTCGTCCGGCATTATTGGAAAGCTTGATAGTTGAGCCGCTGAGCACATCGGGCACCTATCCTTCACCTTGGTCTTGTCAAGAAATGTTGCACACCAGTAGCAGGTATCACAGAGCACAAAGATTGAAACCGCGGGAGGTGGCTTAGGCAACAATAATAATTCAGAATATAAGTTATTATTACATTTAACTGTAGATAAAATTTGTGGTTAGCAGCAAATTAATTGACCTCAGCATGCAATGCAACATACCATAGAGAGTACCTTCTAATGATGGAATATAAAGGACAAGCGATATTCCACAATAGATTAAACTATCTAGATGGTAGAGTAGTTCTAAAATCAATAGGAATGAGAACGTGTGTAAGCTTGATCCTCTGTAAGCATGAGATAAAACTTGTTTAACTTCGTACGCCTCATTGAAACGGTAAATAAGGGCTAACATTATAGAACTGTACTCGGATCGTTGTCATAAGAAATCATCTATAATTAGACCGGTAAAGATCTTCAAATGCAAAAGATAGACAAAATATGAATGCATTTACTGTTATGGTTACGATTATTGCTAGTTCGTGTGTATTTTGGACAGGGCTATTGTTGAATATTCCTGCTGTCATGTCCGGTTAAGGTTGTTAGCTACTATACATGAAAATACTATGGTACATCAGCAGCAGAGGATTTGACATAATTCTATCTTTATAAAAACCGGACTCAAAATTAGTGAGCCTGTCACAACTACATTCGATTAGGATAGTCCAAGATAAGTTAACTTTTTTCTAAGATACGATAATTCTCAAAAATAATAACCCTTAAAGGGTATCAATACAACAGCGGGCCTAAGAGGAGATTAGAATAAGTGAGTGCATGATACTATCGTATGTTACAAAGTAATAAAAGGAGGCAAAGATGATGTTGTTAATTATTCGTGGCGACGCTAATGCGTGTGTTTATCTTATGCTTATTTAGCATATGTTTTGATTTTATAGTACTTCAGCTGGAAAACTTAATAAAAGAATAATTCCAATATCAAATGATAACTAATTGAACTGGGTAGGTCAGCAAATGGCATGGATAATGGTATCCCTTGCCATAAGTCTGCTATTTACGATGTGGCTTGGATTGTGGGGGCTCATTCCAGCAATCGCAATTTTCATAGGTATTTCATATTACATGCGCAAGCGTATGATGGCCCGTATGGGAATGGGTGGCGGTGGAGGAGGATTTGGCGGCATGCTGGGTGGTGCAGGTGGAGGAATCAACTATATCTGCATAGCCTGCGGCCATAGGTTCAAGGGTGGAGCTTGCCCACGCTGCGGAAGCAAAATGCGTAGGGCCGACTTTTAATACATGACTCTTGAGGACCTGCGCCAAAAGGCGTTTTTTCAAAATACAATAGACGTGTGGATAGCATACAGTGAGGAGCGCGGCTGGGATTGGTACAACCTTGATGCCTATCGCCGCTTTATCGGACACCTTATCTCAAGGGGTATCAATATGCAAAAGTTCCCACTCTGCGTCAAGGAGTCTGGAGGTACATATGAGCGTGGCAAGGACAAGGCTCAATTCCTTGACCAGCTC
>JALYGW010000192.1 GCA_030776915.1 Thermoproteota archaeon | reverse complement strand
ATGTAGAATTCGTTCTCTGACTCTAGTCGCCCATGAATTCTCAACTTCTCATTTGCTCTCCGTATGATGAAAACGATAACGTAAAATGCTAAAAGTCAATCCCTTTCTTTGCCTTAATGCCCTTCTGATAAGGGTGTTTGATCTCTCTCATTTCGGTGACCAAATCTGCTGCAGCGACGACAGATTCAGGAACGAAGTTGCCGGTTAAGACGAGGCTAGTCTTTTCCGGCTTCACAGCTATGGTATCTAAAATGTCCTGCTGCGATATCAGGTTCAGTTTTGCGGCATAATTTACTTCATCTAGTATCATGATATCGTATATGCCGGAAGCAATTTTTTGCTTTGCAACTGCAATTGCCTCCTTTGCCGCCCTCTGGTGGTCTTCTATTGGATGGTCGTCGTCGATTATACCAACAAATCCCCTACCGGCTGCAATCATCTCAAACTCAGGCTCAAGCCTCTTTGAGCTTGTGAGCTCACCATAGTACCACTCACCCTTGATGAACTGGATCATACCGACCTTGTATCCGTGGCCTACGGCACGCAATACGATCCCGAGCGCGGCGGTAGTCTTGCCCTTACCCTTTCCAGTGTAGACAATTACAAGACCTCTTTCTAGCATCTGTCAGCAGATGATAAAAATGCGTGAAAATAAAAATCAATCGAGCAGTTCATTAGACATGCTTTGACGTATTTTATGTAAGGAACCTTGGACAAATTTTGTCTTCTCTTTTTGCCATAAATTACTTTGCTCTCGCAGGTGTTACTGATGCGTAAAACATGGCTTGCAGAAAGGGCTTATGGCGACCGCCGGTCATTTTAAAGATATCATACCTTCAACAAGCCCATTCTGGATGACGATAGACGTATATATAGTTGTCAAATAGCCTCTTAATCACATTATTGGCCAAATGGCAGCACGTAATAGGGCGCAGTTTGAGCTATCTCAATACTAAAAACTAAAATTAATATCAATTTAACCAATGCTCAATGCACATACCCCGGATCGTCATCGCAGGCGTTACAAGCGGAGTTGGCAAGACTACAGTTGCAGTCGGTCTCATGCACGGCCTCATCAAAAGAGGCTTGCGAGTCCAACCCTTCAAGATTGGCCCAGACTTTATTGACCCATCTTATCACACTGTCGTAACAAACAGGAATTCGCGCAATCTTGACGTGTGGATGATGGGCAGGCAAGGAGTCCTTGACTGCTTTGCATCAGCATGTAAAGGCGCTGATATCGCGGTAGTAGAAGGCGTAATGGGATTATTTGACGGGATGTCTGGTAAGAGCGACTTTGCCAGCACAGCCCATGTGGCCAAAATTCTGGATGCACCTATACTGCTAGTAGTCGATGCAAGCAAAGGCGCACGATCTATAGCTGCAATTATACTTGGCTTTTTGCACTTTGATAGAAAACTGCGTATAGGAGCTGTCATCTTGAACAATGTTGCAGGACAGAGGCATGCCGACTACATTACTGAGGCTCTTGTAGGGGTAGTCAAGATTCCAGTAGTAGGAGTGCTCTCTCGCAACAGCGAGATCAAAATGAAAGAGCGACACCTTGGACTAGTCCCTGCATTAGAATTAAAAGGAACTAAAAGTCAGGTGATAAGTCGTACTGCAAGATATACTGCAGAATGTATTGACCTCGATAAGGTATTGAGCTTATGTAGCATGACTTCACTCCCTGATGCTCGTGATCGTCCAAAGCAGCCAGCCAGAGCAAGGATTGCTGTAGCCCTTGACGAATCATTCAACTTCTACTACACCGACAACCTTATTGCTTTGAAAAGGAGCGGAGCGCAGCTTCTTTCCTTTAGCCCGATAAAAGAGCAAAAGCTTCCAGACGGAGTGCATGGATTGATACTTGGAGGAGGATTTCCTGAGGTGCTTGCAGACAGGCTGGAGAAGAACAGATCGATGGTGAGGTCAATCAGGATGGCAGTCGACGAAGGTATGCCCATCTATGCCGAGTGTGGAGGACTCATGTATCTAACCCGGTCGATAAGTGGCTACAAGGGTGAGAAAAAGGCAAGGAAGATGGCTGGCATTATAGAAGCAGACACTCTGATGACAGGCAGGCTGACCCTGAACTATACTGACGCAGAGTGCAACGGCTCGATATTTGGCACGACGCATCTTCGAGGGCACGAATTCCATTATTCTTCAATTGAAAATATAGCAGGCGATTCGCGATTCGCGTACTCCATGAAAAAAGGCAAGGGGGTTACAGGCAATCATGATGGCTTTATCATAAATGATAACAGTCTCGCAGCCTACATGCACTTGCATTTTGCAAATAGGAAATTGCCCGAGCGGATAGTGCTCTCTTGTGTTAGATTTTCACGCAGATGACTTTTTGCTCTGATAGAGCAGCATTATAGCATTTATTATTGAGGACGCTGCAGAGCTGCCTCCTTTCCTTCCAACATTTGTTATAAAAGGCAGGTCTTTGATTTTCGCGAGTTCTTCTTTTGATTCAGCCGCAGATACAAAGCCTACTGGTATCCCAACCACAAGAGCAGGTTTTGTAATGCCTTCTCTTACCATCTTGATCACCTCGTACAGAGCCGTAGGAGCGTTTCCTATCGCAATAATGCCGCCGTCCATGTCCTTAGCAGCTCGCCGCATGGCAGTCTCTGACCTTGTCTTGCCCAACCTATGTGCCTGCTCTGCCACTACAGAGTCAGAGATATAACACACTGTTTTGAGGCCCAGGTGGATTAGTGATCTCTTGCTTATTGCGGCAAGCACCATATCCACATCTGTAACAATGGCGCACCTCTCTCTGAGGGCATTGAAAGCAGATTCGATGGCCTTTTTATGGAAGATGATTCTTCCCTTGCCTGCAAAGTCAAAGTCTGCTGTCGCGTGTATGACACGTCTTACTATGACCCATTCGTTTTCGTTATACTGATGGTTACCAACCTCTGATTCTATGATCTCAAAACTTCTTTTCTCAATGTCAAAAGCCTTTTCCGACATAGCCCTGCCGGCAGGAGTTCCACTATATTGATTGTGGTAAGAATGCTCGTTGTCCTTAAATGGCAAGTCGTTTCTCAACCTCACTTGCTCTTTCTATAATGATATCGACTAATTTTTTGTCAACTCCTAGGTGCTGGCCCATGAAGGCGCTCTTGAAGTTGTATTTGTCTAAGGCCGCATTTAGGTCGTTAATTACATCTCTTTTGATATGCGCGCCTTTGTGCAAAAAGTATGGTACAATCAGTATAACCTGTGGATTCCCCGCAACCGCCCGCCCTATGCCCTCTTCGATATTTGGGCGGTCGAGTTCAAGAAAGCAAAATTCCACCTTGTGATAGTAAGGTGCGATGGCGTTTGCTGCATAAACAAAGGCGTCATGGGCATTCTTGTCGCTGCTTCCATGACCTATTAATACCACGTCACATTCCCTGTCCGGTTGACTAATGCACCTGTTCTTTTTCAGCTCATTTATCCTGTCAATTATCAGTTCCACCATCATTGGATGGTAAGAGAGCGGCTTCGTTATCACGAGCTTCAGGTTCTTCTCCCTAGCTATCTTGGCACTCTGCTTGACAGTGTCTTTTAACTTCATTCCAGGGTACAGAAAATATGGCATTACAGTGATAAATCTGGCCCCCGCTGCCATGCACTGGCTAATTCCTTCAGGAATGAATGGCGGCAATACTTCAAGGAAGGAATAATCTACATGGTCGTAGTCTGCCCTTTGCTTTGCTAACAAGCAAATCTGTTCAAGCTCCTGCCTAACGTCGAGCTCTCTGCTTCCTCTGTCCACTATTAAAAGCGCCTTTTTCAACTGTGTATATG
>JALYGW010000191.1 GCA_030776915.1 Thermoproteota archaeon | reverse complement strand
ATTATGAAAAATGCGACGGCCGGGATTTGAACCCGGGTTACCAGATTGGCAATCTGATGTCCTAGACCAAACTGGACGACCGTCGCCCGGAAACGATCGACACTATAAGGTTATTTAAAGCGTACGTGTCTACAGGAGCAGTATTATCGTGGTATAACCTCTACTCTCAGTGACATACTCTCCATCGACTTCTTCCACCACGGGTGTAAGAGAAATGAGATCATGGCTTTGGCAGTTATTGGCATCAATTATCACGTAGTCATCTAGGATGTCGACGCCTTTCATGCTTTCCTTGCTTATGGAGAATCTAACTGGCGAGCTGGAATTTATGAGTAACAATTGATTTTTCTGATAGTTGCCAATCCGCGCAAGCCTGCCAGGTCTTGGGGTTGCCTTGATGTTAAGCCGTACTTCGCCTTTAGGATGAGTTGTGAAGCGACTCATCCTGTTGACTAGGACATCAAACTGGAAAGGATATCCTGCAGTGTTCTCTGCCATCTTGTTAACGCCGTCATTCATTACAATGTCAACCTTTTTGATGGTAGTGCCATATTTTGCAATCCAGTCATTGGTGGTCTTGACTATGTGGCTTATTGTTGCCTTTCTTCTTGCAGTTTCCTGCTCGCCTAACTGATATCGCTCAATCCAGTCCATATAATCGCGACTAATGTCTGTAATGAACTCGCTACATGTATTTTGGTAGTCCTCTATGCTAGTAGCTCTTTCAGAGCCTGAATCAGTCGCAAACATCTTGGATATATGATTCATGCCGCATGCCGATTTAAAAAGGTGAATTTGTAATGTTACCTGTTGAGTAGCTCTGCCATCTTCTTTGCATGGTACGTAATTATCATGTTGGCACCAGCTCGTTTTATAGATGTTATGAACTCAGTCATGACCGAGTTTTCGTCGATCCAACCCTTTATGGCAGCCGCCTTGATCAGCGCGTACTCTCCAGATACACTGTAAGCACATATAGGGACATAAGTGGTCTGTCTAGCAGTATACACAAGATCGAGGTATGGTATGGCGGGCTTAATCATGACAATGTCAACACCCTCTGCAATATCTGTCTCTATTTCGCGCATAGCTTCCCTTGCATTTGAGAAAGGCATCTGATATGTGCGTCTGTCGCCAAATTCGGGTGCGGAATAAGCTGCATCGCGAAATGGAGCGTAAAGCGGGGATGCCTGCTTGGTTGTGTATCCCATTATTGCCACATCAGCAAATTCTGCATTGTCTAAGGCAGTACGCAATGCTTGAACCTGACCATCCATCATTGCAGAAGGTGCCACAATATCTGCTCCAGCCCTCGCGTGGCTGACAGCCACCTTTGCCAAAGTGTCAATGGTTTTGTCATTGTCTATCTTTTTGTTTACTACAAGACCGCAATGCCCGTGAGAAGTATATTGGCACAGGCAAACATCGGTAATTATCGCCACTTTGCTACCAAACTGCTTGCGCAAGAGCTCAATTGACCTCTGCACGATGCCTCCGCCATCAAATGCTGATTTTGCACTTCCGTCCTTCTGCAAAGGCAAGCCGAATAGGATGATTGCGCTAATACCAAGGTCCATTATGCGATCAACTTCAACAATAAGTTTGGAGAGTGGTATGCGCTGAATGTCTGGCATCGAGGGTATCTGTTGCGTCTTCTTTAATCCTTCCTGAACGAAGATTGGAGCTATTAGATCTTTAGGTGAAAGGCGTGTCTCTTGCAGGAGATCCCTCACTGCAGCCGTTGTCCTTAGACGGCGAAGTCTTACATTTGGAAAAGAATTAATGCCGCTGTTGATCTTGGTTTTCTTCATACTTGAACAACTTGGCCACTATTTTCATCAGCTCTTCATTACCGCCTTCCTCTATCTCTTTTCTCAGATTATTCATGGGGATTGATAGGACGCCTTCAACAATGGCATAGGAAAGTTGCTCTATGACCTTGGCTTCCTCCGGTGCCATCTTTTTTCCAATCATATTAAGGGTCTTTTTCAATTCTCGCTCCCTTATCGTATCAACATTCCTGAACACCGCCATCACAATGGGCTCAGCCTTCATTCTCTTGATGACTGTGTCAAATGACTTCATTTCGTCGTTTATCAGCTTCTCGGCAGAACTGACCTCCTTCACACGGGAGCGCATATTCTTGCCAACGAGCTCAGCGATCTGATCCATGTTTACCAGTTTGACGCCACGGATAGTTGCGACTCTTTCGTCCACTGTCCTTGGATTGGACAAATCAAAGATCATCATACTGCTACTCTTGGCCTTTCTTTTCGTCATCGCGTTTTCTATCCTTTCGTAAGTGATTAGGTGGTAGGGAGCCATAGTTGCCGTAAATATCACGTCGACTATGGGTAACATTTCTAGAGCGGTATCAAAAGCGATCGGAATCCCTGCGAGAGTATCCGCAAATGCGTGTGCCCTTTCAGGGACTCTGCTCGCTATCATAAAATTGACATCACGCCTTTTTAGTACCTTTGCCACAAGGCTTGCAGCTTCTCCGGTACCTATCAACAGGACAGTCTTGTTCTTTAAGTCATCAAAGTATTCTTCAGCAAGGTTCACAGCTACCGATGCAATAGAAACATTGCCCTTGTTTATACCAGTGGCAGTCCTAATCCTGCTTCCGGCCCTTAGAGCTCTATCAAATACGATAGAGAGGTTGGCGCTTGCATAGCGATGAACGCGTGAAAACTCAAAGGCCCGCCTCACTTGACCCAAAATCTGGTCTTCGCCCACAACCAGCGACTCAAGGCCCGAGGCAAGCCTCATCAGATGCACAATTGCATCCTTGCCTCTATTGATTTCTATGCTGTACAACTCCTTCTCTGAAAGCCCCGCGGCAGAAACCCACTCCTCAAGGAGCTTGTGCTCATCGGGGTCTTTTGCTGCACCAAAAATTTCAACCCTGTTACATGTCTGCAAAATCACGCATTCGTCAAAGCCCGCCCTCTCAATAAAGACCTTATGTGCCTTATCCATATCTTTGAATGTAAACTTTTCCAGCAGATGCATAGGAGCATTGCGATAGGTAACCCTTGCGTTGACGATCCGAGCTAAACCAACTCGTGTTTCTGGTATGGTTTTGACAGTTGCTGTCATGTTCTGTATTTTTTCTCCCATTTCTGTAACAGCTCTAACGTCGCGCTTTTAGCATCTTCAATCTTGTCTTCCTTAATAAGGTTCTGGATATCTCTATTTTTTATCACGGTATAGAGGAACTCTTTACGCTCACCTACTGTCTTAATGTGCGGTCGTGCTGCTTGCCGAGCAAATTCTTGAAGCTTAGCGTTTTCAATATCTGCCTTCTTGATTATCCTGCGCAGTACTCGCTCTGCCTTTATCCTAATTTTCCGCGCCATTAGAGGGCTCTTGCCAGAAGTTGAAATTGCCACCTGCACTATCCCCTCAATGTTGACAATAGAAGCATAGGAAAAGTCGCTTACAGCCGGATCGTCTGCAGCGTAAACAAATGCCTTTATCAATCGACCCTTCTCTATGATCTTGCGATTGAGCTCTCTGTCATTAGTTGCCGCTAGCACCAAAAATGCATCACTGTAATTGTCAAGTATATTAGCGTCACGAAGCTTTGCCTTAACGAGCTTGATTGTGCCTAGAGCAGCCTGCTCAATCAGAAAGCGGTTAGCCCTGTTACTTATTACCGTTATTTTGCAATCTTGGCCCAAGAGTCCGCGGACTTTTCTGATGCCCTCAGTTCCGCCCCCTATAACTAGGGCATGTTTACCCTTTATGTTCAGGTCGACAATCAACTATAACACCAGAAAGTTAAACAATGATTTTGGCTACATTTCTTTATTTAATCGTTCAGTTCTATGCATTAATTGCCTAATGGGCTAACCTTTTGAGATAATTTGCGTCAACAGTTACCGGTATCTGGTACGGTGAATCAAGCAGAACAACTGTTGCTTCTTGCTTTTCATAGTCAACGCGGGTTATCTTAGCCTTCATAGATTTGAATGGGCCCGCAATTACTTCGACAGTATCATTTGTACTAAGCTCTGATACTACAGGCTTCTTCACTAGGTATCCTTCTATGTCCTTAAAAGGCAGCTCGCCCCTAATTTGGCCGCGAACATGCCTTATTCCTGCAAGTGCCTCATATGCAATATTCGAGTCCGGCGCCTCCACAATGATGTAACCCTTAAAGCTGTCGAGCACAATGATGGAACGAATTAATAATTTCTTGGCATTCGCCCTTGTCTGCAGTAGATTTGCAACTACCCGTTCCTGACCTCCTGTCGTGCGGATGGCAAAGAACTTGGAGTCACTTGAGGATTGTACATCCTCCTGGTTTGGTTGTGGTGCTACCGCCGAGGAAACGGAAGGTGAACTTGTGCGTGTCTCCACGGTTAAGGCTAGATCCTCCTCTTCAGTTTCTGGTCTTGGCTTCTCGATTTGAGACTCTCCGGAGCTTGCAATAGTAGGCTGCTGTTCGGAGGTTGTTACTTGTGGTTCTACAAAATTAGGATTTTCATTAACATCATTCTCAAATTCAATCTCCTCTTGATCCCTCTTGTTTTCTTGGGCCTCTTCGATTCTATTATTCATCTTGTTTGCTATGCAAAGGTCCAATGCATTTTATAAATTTACTCAGGCAGAACTACAATGAAATTGTAATTCTCACACAGAGGATCCAGAGTCTTCCTATAGATATTACATTACTAACGCATTAGCACTTAAGCTGTTCTTTTGCTGACCTTACTACCACGATAGGACAAGGCTAAAATTAGTACTGTCCGTAGGCGCTGTAAGTTGAACGATCACTGTGTCCTAGTAACCTCTGGTCATGACTTGGCAGGCACGACGATGAGCCGCTATCTGATAAAAAACGCTGAATTTGCAATTGAGAGCAAGAGAGGAGAGGCCGACGGTGAGTCATACCGGTCGCTACGCCATAAGAATATCCAGCTTCATATTTTCTCTGGCAATTTGCTCACCTTGGAAAACATTAATGATCTATATTCGTGCGCCGATGTGTTCATATTCCTTTCAAAGCATAGGTCACACAGCTCAATCCCAACGCTCACGTGTCACTTCACCGGCAATTTTTCTGCAGACAACTCTTATGGTGGCAATCCTCGACAGATCGCAATCTCGTACCCCAGTCTGCTGAAAGGATATCTAAAGGCCATAACTGCACTTGCGAGAAAAAAAGTTCCAGAATATGAGGTTATAATAGAAGCAACACATCATGGACCCACATCACTCAATAAGCCCTCATTATTTGTAGAGTTGGGATCGTCGGAAAAGCATTGGGCCGACGAAAACGCTGCAGCAGTCATATGTGATACCCTACTTGATATACTTCACAATGGGTTTGAGCGCTGCGAAAAAGTAGGCATAGCGCTTGGAGGCACGCACTATCCAAGAAAGTTCAATAAACTCTTACTCGAGTCAAGATTTGGTCTTGCAGCAGTGGCGTCAAAGCACAATCTTGAAGCAATCGATGATGCGATGTTAAACCAGATGATTGAAAAGAGCGTAGAGGAGGTGACACATATCGTACTGGACAGCAAAGGCTTGGGGAGGGAGAAGGATCGGATACTCAAAATCGTCGAGAAGACACCCCTCGAACTTTACAAGGTGTAACGCTGTATCTTAAATACCTGCCTTCCCTCAGATATCTTATGAAACTATGCCCACTAAAAGCAAGCCACGTCTACAACATAGTATCTCAAATTCCAGAAGGCAAAGTCACAACTTATGGTGATATTGCTAGAGCTCTTGGACATCCCCGTGCATCCCGTGTGATTGGACGGATCTTGAACAATAACCCAAACCCAATTGTGACTCCCTGTCATAGAGTCATCAAGTCAGACGGCAATATAGGCGGCTACGCTTTTGGCAAGGTAAGAAAAAAAGAATTGCTAAAGAAAGAAGGCCTGTGCTTTATTGGCGACAGTACCGCAGAGTTAGCGAAATACAGAATTCCGCTTCAGAAATTGTGCTATAAGGACTTGGCCTCTTTTACGAGCACTCGTAGATGCGCAAGTGATCTTACCTGACCACCATTGACCTTCTTGTAGAGGTGCCAGTACATATCGTTAGTAATATCCTTTCTTTCCTTGATCACTTTTAAATGGTAACGCATAGACCTTGTCCTCACCACATAGACCTCTTTCTTGCCAACCCTTGCAGTCTTCTTACCCTTCTTTGAGCCCGGGCCCCTGCCATGAACCTTCCATACGGATCGTTTCTTAATTGCTCTGCCTCTTGAGCTTCCCTTAGGTTGGATTGTCCAAATTGCGCCGCTCTTGACAAGTGAGCGTATATTCTCCCTAGTGATCGAGTCGGCGATGTCTTCAAGTCTGTCGGGCTCAAAGCGAACTCTGTTGGCTCCCACGTTGAGAATCCTTGCTACCAGCTCGCGTTTTTTTGCAATGTTGACTACCATGTTACTCTTTTTTCTTCTCCTTTTCCTTTTGCATTTTAGATATTAGGTTACCGGGATTGAGCACCTTAATGCCAAGTTCGACAGCCTTGTTAATTATCTCAATCCTCTTCTTCTTTCCGACAGTGTGGCCAATCCTTGCCGCGTCCTTTCTCGGATCAAGCTTAGCCAATTCGGCGGTGTTATGAACAAGGTTATCACTATACCCAGATGGGTGAAGACCTCTTGCTGCTCTCGGGCCCCTGTAGCCGACCTTGACAATGGCTGGCATTCCTGACTTTTGTTTTCTCATCTTATTGTCCTTGCCCTTAGGTTTCCTCCAGTTTTCAGCAAGCCTATCGTACCTCCAGCTTTCCTGCCTGATGAACTTGGGTCTTCTTTGTGCAACCTTTTTTCTGGCTGCTAGCAATTCCTCGTTAATCACCATAGATTTACTTAGAAGACTTTTATCCGATTACAATAAATATGTTACTCGTTTCTTGCATCTTAGATAACAAAAAAGAAGAGTGTATATGATCACATACTACAATGATGCTTTATGGGACAGTGCTCTCGAAATAGGACACACATTGTGTGTCTATCTTTACAAGTTGTTGCAAATCGCTTACACTTTTTGCACGAGTTCTAACTTATCTGAAATAAGAAAGCATAGATGATTCCACTTTGGGGAAAGAGCTTGCTCTGCTGGAGTTTCCCTAACTCTGGGAATCTCAAATATAGCACCATCTTCTTAGGCATGATATATCATGCGCTTTTACTGGAACATTAACCGGCCACCTGCACGATCCCCCGGCTCAAGACTCTTCGATTTTGAGGCCCCATTTCATGAGATGAAACTATATCCTATTTTGTTTTTGTTGAATTTGGGTTCTGTCAAAGATATGCTTAATCCTTAATAGGATAGCTATATCATTAAGAATTAATTCGTGTCAAAGGGGCTTTGAAAAAAGACGATTGTGGTGAATAATAGGTGGCAGAAAGCTATGTAAGCTTTAAGGATACAAATGGTGACAGCCCATCGCATATACCAGAGGACCTTTTGCACTTTATACAACGCGACACATACTCGCTTTTGGTAAAGGGATTTGCTGGAACTGGCAAGACCACGCTTGCACTTACTATCTTAAATGTGCTTGGAATCAAGAACAATTTCTTCTACATCTCGACGAGAATATCTCCAAAGCAGCTCTTCCAATACTACCCGTGGCTAAAAGACGTTATTGGACAGTCTAAGCCTCGAGGCACAAGCCTGGCCCGTGCTCATGAAGTGATGTCAAGTTTTGAGGATGCAAGGCTAGACGAACCAGAGTCCCTCTTTGAGCGCATTACAAACCAGCTGATGGACATCAAGTCTCCTATAATCATAATCGACAGTTGGGACGCAATTGCGTCTTTCATGGACAGAGAGGCCCGCCTTAATAACGAAAGGGTGCTTCAGACATGGAGGGAAAGGGCTGGTGCGAAGATCATATTCATAAGCGAGCAGCCCGCTGACACTACGCTTGATTTTTTGGTGGACGGCATAGTTGAGCTCAAGCAGAGCTATTACAATAATGTAAAAATGAGGCAAATCTTTCTTCAGAAGCTACGTGGCACTCGTATAAATCGCCCGTCTTATCTCTTTACGCTCGAAAATAGCATATTCCATAGTTTTGCGCCCTATCAGCCAGTCAAGTTCGAGCCACGCGGAAGAGATGCAGCCGAAGTCACGGAGCTTTCAACAGGTGACAATATCGGAAGCGGATACCCTATGTTGGATGCTTCACTTGGTAGCGGTTTTCCAAGAAAGGGTCTCGTTCTTCTTGAGCTGGACTCACATGTAAACATGACAATTGCAATGATATTTCTTCAAAGGATTGTATCAAACTTTGTTTGGAGTGGAAACCCCGTGCTATTACAGCCTGTTAACTGGATGGAACCCTCTTCAATATTACGCTTCTTCGAGACATTTCTGCCTGCCGGCAAGAAGAGTCTTTTCAAAATATTATGGACAGGCAAACCATACAAAATATCTAATAATATAATATCGCCAAGCAAAAATGAGAACTCAGATCAGCTCCTTGCAGCTCTAGTCAAGATGAAACAAAGACATCGCGACAAGCTTCTTCTTAATATAATGTGGACAGAGGCTATACAGAGTCTACATAGAGCAAGAAAATTGAGAAACGGAATGAAGAACGTACTATCGCGCATAATGACTCATGCAGATCTTTCAATAGCGGTGCTCACCCGCTCACAAGAGGATATACTCGAACTTGTTTCAGAACTTTCAAACATTCACTTGCGATTCATGATAATAAATGATACCCTGTTTCTGCAGTCGCTTTTTCCGTCATCTAATTTGTATTCTCTAATATTTGATAGGCAATCCCAGATGAGCCTAAAGGCAGTAGTTTGATCAGGTGCTCAGGTGGTAGTACTCATCTGCCAAATTCTCTTCAATGCCCACAGGGAGGAGTTCCTTCATCTGGTCATAATAGGATAGGAATCTGCTTCCCTTCGGTGTTATCTTATACAGGGTTTTGTCCCCATTGTTCACTTCGTGAACAAGACCGCTTTTGATAAGCGAATCCAAGTATAGCTTGCACTGGTCATTGCTCAGCATTGCTTTATACATAATCTTGGTGCGGGTCTCTTCCTTGTTTACAGACTTCAAGATTGCGGCAATGACTTCGTAGCGACTGCGATTCTTCATTTAAGCGGAGTCACCTACACATACATTTCATATAATGCCTACCACTATTTCTAATAGAAGTATATAATAAAGTAATATATTATCTAATAGTTCTCAGCTAATTGTAACATATGTATCCTAATCAGTCGTCTATGCAAGCGAAGGAGGAGGAGCCTTGGTAAAGAGCGCAGCCAGTTGCTTATAATGAGCAATGAATTTTTTACCGAGATCAGTCGTCTTGTATATGTACCGCTTTGAATTTGGTCGCTCCTGTATTATCTCAAGCATTCCACTGTCGAGCAGGAATTCAAGATACTGATTTATCTGCTTGGAGTTCAGATTGCACCGATACATCACATGTGTCTTCCTCGCCCCATTCTCACACATTAGCAGTATGAATTCTATTATCTCCAGCCATCCTCTGTTACTCCAGCCCGCAGCATTTAATGGCAACTTACTACAGAAACTCAAATCCTATTGGATTTAATGTTAAACATACTTTCTCACCCAAGAAGAACCTAGAAGATTCCTAGGTGCGCGTCGAGATTATGTAA
This sequence comes from Thermoproteota archaeon, assembly GCA_030776915.1. GTDB lineage: Archaea > Thermoproteota > Nitrososphaeria > Nitrososphaerales > Nitrososphaeraceae > Nitrososphaera. The sequence goes on along the minus strand of JALYGW010000191.1, from coordinate 3 downwards.
AAG
>JALYGW010000190.1 GCA_030776915.1 Thermoproteota archaeon | reverse complement strand
CTTGACTATCTTGATCACGTCACCGGCCTGCAGGCCCATTTCGTCCGGTATCGTCGTGTGTTTGTCCCAAAGCTTAACCTTGACCTTTGCATCTTTGTCGTATATCACAAGCGTGCGAGTAGTAGCCTCCTCGTTGCTATCCCTTTTGGTGAACCTGTGAATAGGGTAAACGTTCATGATCCTGCCTACGACTGTGGCCTCTTTTGCCCCTATGTAAATGTCCTTAAGGCCTGTTTGCATCTTGGAGACGTTGTCAAATGATACACCAAGGTCGGCTGCAACAAGAAAGAGCGCACCTTGGTCAGTAAGATAGCCGGCGCCCACCTTGCGCTTTTTTTCGTCAATCAAGTCTCTTACCTGCTCTGGACTCAGCTCAGGGCGCTGTCGAAGAAGGATCTCTAGCATTCCCTTAAAATCGTGGGACGACGACAAAGCTTGCAATGAACCTCCATTATGAAAGAACCATTGCTATTCACTTGCCTATATATTTTGAGAGAGAGAAGAAACTGAGAGAGAAAAAACCAGTTCATCTGGAAAATATATATTCTCTCTCCATGACGGTTATACAAGAACTCGATCTTATAGTTATAGCGATGCACTTGGACATAGGCTACAGTAACAGCATTACAAAACAGTTCGCGCAGCCATATACTCCGTCGTACTTTCTGAAATGGTTGCTAGGGCTCCCTTTGGATAAAGGCAGAAATTAGACTTTTTGCGCACTTATCTGAGAATGGAACTATGCGTCCACGTTTCTGACCTGCACAAAAGCTATGGACAGGTGCATGCAGTAGATGGAATATCATTTGATGTAGAATATGGTAGAGTATTTGGCTTTCTTGGTCCAAACGGCGCAGGCAAGACTACGACAATAAGAGTGCTTACGACGCTTGTCAAACCAACTTCGGGGATAGTGAAGATCTTTGGCAAGGACATTGTAAAGCACTCCCGCGAAATTAGAAAGCGCATGGGAGTCGTGCTGCAGGAGCCGAGCTTTGAGGCTAACCAGAGAGTAGACCGTGCACTTGAGCTATATGGCCTAATGTGGGGCATGCCTGGCGAAAAGAGGCGCGACAGGGCAAGGGATCTCTTGGAAAAATTTGAACTTGTATCATTTAGCAATATGAAAAATGACGAATTGTCCATAGGTCAGCGTAGGCGCGTGCAGGTTGCAAGGGAGTTTATGCATGACATGGATCTGCTGTTCCTAGACGAACCAACAGTAGGTCTTGACCCAGCTGCAAGACGAACATTACTTGATTATGTCAAAAAGCATGTTCGAGGTGGGCTGACTGTGTTTTTTACAACCCATATCATGGAAGAAGCAGAATATTTGTGCGATGAAATAGCTATAATTAATAAAGGTAAGGTAATCGCCACCGACACGCCTGCCGGCCTGAAGCAAAAATATGGAGGTGTCAAGGCAGTAGAGATCAAGCTAAAGGATTCGACGGCGCAGTCAGTCATGCAGATCATTGAGCAGATAGCTGACGGTTCTGTAATTGAGATGACAGCACAAGACACGATAAGGATAAGCTCGACAGAGGCTCAGGAGATGCTAGTCAAGATAATTGAATCACTTTCAAAAAATGCAGTCCAGATAGAAAGTGTCTCTATGAATCCGCCTACGCTTGAAGAAGTGTTTCTCACTGTTATTGGAAACGGGACCTAGATCTTCATCCTCATCATCGAAAGTGTAGCTAGAAAGAATACGGCTGCAGTCACAGCTGCGATGATGCCAACTTCAATATTTGTAAATAGATCTATATTGTTAAAGATGCCAGCCCTTGTAATATCGACGATGTATGTTAGCGGGTTGACATAAAATGCGGTGCTCAGCGCTCCCGGCACTCCCTGCGTTGGATAGAACGCAGTGCTGACAAATGAAAAGAATAGGAACGCGCTGTTGACTATTACATTGAAACCCTCGCTGCTCTTCAGTCGTGTAGATATAATTATTGCGATAGAGCCAAAGAATATCGCGCCTGTTATAAGCGCATAGAGCACGTACAGCGATCCGACAAGAGTAGGCTGCGCGCTTCCAACAAGTGTCGGCGTGCCCGCTATTAGGATAAGCCCTGCGCTTGCAAGACCCATCAGCATGATGGTGATGATGGTGGCGGCGATATACTCCATTCTTGCAAAGGGCATCACCAGTATCTGTTGGAACATACCGTTTCGCTTGTCATTCCATATTATGCTGCCGGCAATCGTGCTGCTGTTCATCATATTAAAGCCGATCATGCCTGCAGCCAAGTATGCTGGATATGGTACAGTTGTTGTTGTATTGCCCATTGGGACACCCTGATTCCCAATGAGTGCTGAATACGAATAACCTGCGATAAATATGTAGACTATGGGAAATACAACTTGCCATACGAGGAAGACCTTGTCAATTGACGCCACAATGTTCCGGTAAAGCAGTATTGCAACGGCATTCACTAGCAGTCGCTAGCTCTTTTGACAATTACAGTATATTAACCATCTTTGGGAATCATTGTTACACAAATCAAAAATTCACCGATAATATTGGCTAGATTTAAATAACCTGCAACCGAAGCCTATGCGCACAAACACACCATGATTGCTGAAGACATGAGTGAAAAGAAGTTGCGCGGCTCTGGCGGTTACGCTATTGCAAGAGTAACAGACGAAGAGCAAAAGAAGGGAAACCTTGGAGGTCCAGAGCTTTTCTTGGCAGGCATTGGCAGGCTTGACGAGGACAGGTTTGTGAAACACTATTGCAACAAATGTGAAAAAGTGTACGAAGGCTCACCAGCATTGGTATTTGAAAACCCAAATGAAGAGCTTGGAGAAGGCGTCACACTTATTGAAAAGGGTGAATACAAGTGCAAGACATGTAATGCCACGATTGCACAATATCGCAAGTTCGACACTCCTGCCCAGACGCAGCAGCAACAAGAAGCTACAAGTACTACTCCTATTGAAGCACCATTCCCAAGAGTAGAAGAAGAAGAGGAGAGCCCAGCTTCTTCTCATGACCCTGTTGTTGCTACAACAACATCGCCAACAACTACAACTGCAAGCGATAGCTTTTTTCCAATGCAATCTCTTGTTGGCATGTCTGCCTACGATAGTGAGGCGATGTTAATTGGAAAGGTTGAGCAAATAGGTCTGCGCAAGGTTGGCGGAGGAGGAAACGCGCATATAACGATCAAGGTAGGTGAAAAAGAAGTACCATGGGATGGCATCTCAAAAATAGGAGACATTATTCTGCTCAAAGCTGCTGAAGCCAAGCCTGCTGCAGCCGCTGTAGGCAAGTGTTCTGCTTGCGGCTATCAAAACGAATCTGATGCCGCATTTTGTGCAGAGTGCGGAACCAAGCTATAGCAACTGCTGCTACTATTAGTTGAGGATTATTCTAGCGTCAACCACTCTAGCGCCTTTTCCTACTTCAAGTACCAAAAGCGGATTGATGTCAAATTCTTTTATCTCTGGAAAGTCGACTACGAGTTGGGAGAGTCGTTGGAGCGAATCTGAGATTGCTTTTAAATCGGATGATTTTTCTCCTCTGACGCCCTTTAGCAGCTTTATGGTCTTGATAGACTCGACCATGTTTATCGCTTCTTGCTCGTCAATGGGTACGATTCTAAATACAACGTCCTTGAGCACTTCGACATAGATGCCACCAAGGCCAAACATGATGACTGGTCCAAATGTGGGGTCTTGGCTCGCCCCAAGTATAGTTTCCTTGGCGGACTTGACCATTTCCTGAACAAGCACACCCTTTATCTTGGCA
>JALYGW010000189.1 GCA_030776915.1 Thermoproteota archaeon | reverse complement strand
TCTCAATTATTCCATTATGTACAACCGCAATATTGTTGTTACAGCAAGGGTGAGGATGGGCGTTGTACTCCGTGACACCACCGTGCGTAGCCCACCGGGTATGGCCGATACCAACAAACCCTTCCATCCCTGCAAGGTTAAGGCTGCTGTTCACTTGGCCTACCTTGCCAATCCCTTTTCTTACGGAAATATTATTAGTTGAAAGCGTCGCTATCCCCACGCTGTCATAGCCTCTGTATTCCATCCTCTTGAGGCTCTCGACTAGTGCTGGCGCGACAATATCCTTACTAAGGATGCCAATGATAGAACACATCACTCACTCTCTGAGAAAGAGAGCTTTTATCTATTGAGTGTTTGTACTCTGTTTTTTTTTAACTAATAAATCACAGATAATTTTTCTTCATGGTGAGTTTAATATAAAGACTATAAATAGAAACCTGTATGTTTCTTCTATATGAAAATGGAATTGCTGCACACTTTTTTGCTTTCCGATTAAATCGTAGAATTTTTATAATAATGCGTACTTCTACGCTACTTCTTATAATTGACGATGATCTGTGGATGACAGTAGATTTTAATTATATGCGATTTCAATAACGAGCTTTGTGGGGCTAAAGGGCAAAGAGGCGTCTATGGGTCTATACTCGCGCTAGCCTGAATCAACGTGCTTTTTCGGCTACTTACTATATGAGAAGACATGACTCTTCCACCTTACTTTCTGCTATCTATGACAAATGCCTGTCCTACTTATATTAGCCTAGCCGCTATTGGTCGATGCACATCCTGGTTTAGCGGCTCCGACCAGTAAAATGCTCCTCTGTACTGTATACACATGATAAACAGCGACAAGTCGATCTCAAATCCTGCCTAAGGCTTCCCTCTCAAGCACTCTAGCCTATGAGATAAATCATGGAAAGATCATGGCTAAGAATGCTTTTAGCTTTAGGTAGGCAGGTTATAGACTCTTCAAGCTTGATTTAGGACAAGAAGCACCTTTTTGCAGAAAAATTGCAATCTGACATGCTTTTATGCCGAGCTGCCTCATAGAAGTCGTTGAAGATTTACAACTTCAAGTGCCCAGCCTGCGGCTATGAGTCAAGGCACCCTGTTGGAACTCCAGACAAGGATCAGATCCTAACTGACGTCAATAACGAATTTGCTCAGTATAGGCTGTTTGTGTGCAGAAAGGAGCTCACACTAGTGCATGCAGATATACTGGATGCACATTTTGACAACAAGTGTCCGTCAGACAAGAGTGATCTGGAACCGATAGATGATCCTGAACACGTCAAATGCCCTCGGTGCAGTAAAGAGTTAAAGGTTGAAGATATCAAACCACTGGCGGCAACGGACGGATCTGCGGAATAATATATTATTAAGCTTTACTTCTGTGAAGAACTTGTCGCTGCCAGGTGAATATTTTTAGAGTATCATAATAATCAATGCATTATCTTGCTCTAGAACACGTCATTTGTTCTCAAGATCATGAGAATGTCTTCACCATTATCGCTTTTACCAACTATTGTGTTAAAGGCTAACAGCAGCAGTTACCATTATTCTTTTTGCTGCCAATGTCACAATAGCTAACGCACATCAACAACAACAACACTACTACAGCTACTACTACAACTACTACTACTACAACTACTGACTAGACAACCTGCAACGGTTGAGAACGGAACAACTACCTTTCAAAGCACAAATGATAGCTTCAGTGTACAGGTGCCGCCAGAAGGCTGGATAATTCAGGATGTGAAAATAATACAAGCTTTGCGTTGGGGAGAAAGGTATTACAAGCAATCAACCTGACTTGATGAGCCATACAATAACTCAGGCTCAGATAACTTACTTGACTTATATGGTTCAGGCTAAACCTGAATCAGGACCTGATCCTCATCCAGATCCTAGTTCCAATTGCAGAACAGATCTTTGATTCATTTAGAATAATGTCTGAGTAGACGAAGGGATAAGAAAGCTTAAGCGTCATCATAAAAGGGAAATGACTAAAAACAAGTAGGTTTCAAAGACTAAAAGAGAGCTTCTATCTAACTGATTGATCGCAGTACTATATACCATCCGCATCTGTAGGTTATATTATTAAATATCCATTGCTCGCTAGAAAGCTCCGGTAATGGCTTCTTTAAATCTTGCTCAAAAGATAATTTCGGAACATCTTGTGGAGGGCAAGGTCGAGCCAGGCCAAGAAATCGGTCTTAAGGTAGACCGAGTTCTTATGCAAGATGCAACTGGCACCATGGCATGTCTTCAATTTGAAGCCATGGGAATACCTCGGGTCGGGCTAGAACATGCAGCCATCTATGTAGACCATAATATTCTACAGACTGGATTTGAAAACGCCGACGATCACCGTTTCCTCCAGACGTTTGCCTCAAAATATGGCATCTATTATAGCAAGCCGGGCAATGGCATCTGTCATCAAGTAAACCTTGAACGCTTTTCAGTACCAGGCAAATTGCTGATAGGTTCTGATAGCCACACTCCTACTGCAGGTGGCGCAGGCATGATGGCAATTGGAGTAGGGGGTCTAGATGTAGCTGTAGCCATGGCCGGCGCACCGTTCTACACCAAAATGCCCAAGATAGTAGGAGTAAAGTTGACTGGCACGCTCAGACCTTGGGTCACTGCCAAGGACATAATTCTTGAAATGCTGCGCAGACTGTCTGTCAAAGGAGGAGTGGGCAAGATCTTTGAGTACTATGGCGAAGGTATCAAGAATCTTGGTGTCCCGCAAAGAGGAACGATATGCAACATGGGTGCAGAGCTTGGTGCCACCACATCTCTGTTTGAATCAGATGAAGTCACACTTGACTATCTGACTCGTCAAGGCAGGCCGCATGACTACAAGCGTTACATGCGAGACTCGGGCTGCAGCTATGATGAAAACATAGAGATAAACCTGAGCGAGCTAGAACCGCTGATTGCGCTCCCCGGCTCCCCCGATGCCGTGCACAAGGTACGCGACGTGCAGGGGATCGATGTTCATCAGGTGCTCATCGGCTCATGCACCAATTCAAGTTACGTTGAAATGATGACTGTTGCTCACGTACTCAAGGGCAGAAAGGTGCACTCAAATGTCACTATGGCCATTAACCCCGGTTCAAAGCAAGTGCTTGAGACTGTAGCGCGTGACGGTCCAATATATCATATCATTGCTTCTGGCGCACGATTGCTTGAAAGTGGTTGCCAGGGCTGCATAGGCATGGGCTCTGCGCCAGGAACCGATTGGATTTCAATTAGATCCTTCAATCGTAACTGGCCGGGAAGAAGCGGTACGAAGGACGACAAGGTCTACCTGACATCGCCTGAAGTATGTGTTGCTTGCGCTGTGACAGGCAAGATAACTGATCCACGCGACCTTGGCGAGTATCCCAATATCCTATGGCCAGACAAGTTTGTAATCGATGACTCATCCATTGTCGCACCAGCTCACGCAGATCAGGCTGATAAGATACAGATATCAAGAGGTCCCAACATACGTCCACTTCCACTACGGCAGCCTATGGAGTCCGTGCTGCAGGGTGAAGTGTTGATAAGAGTAGGAGACAATATCAGCACTGACGCTATAATGCCTGCTGGAGCAAAGATACTGCCTCTCAGGAGCAATGTGCCGGCGATAAGTGAGTACGTGTTCTATTGGATTGACTCTGACTTTGCGAAAAGAGCCAAGGAAAAACATGGTGGCTTTATTATTGGAGGCGAAAACTACGGTCAGGGGTCTAGCAGAGAGCATGCTGCATTGGCACCTATGTACCTCGGAGTCAAAGGTGTCATCGCAAAATCGTTTGCAAGGATTCATAAAGCAAACCTAATCAACTTTGGGATCATACCATTTGAGTTCCATACTGCTTCTGACTTTGAGCTGCTGGCTCAGGGTATACCCATTACAATAGAAAATGTAGTCAGCAGCTTGAAGAATGAAAATAAGATGATTGAAGCGATAGCTGATAAGAACAAGATCACGCTCAAGATAGATCTGACTCCAAGACAGAGAGAAGTTCTGATAACTGGCGGCCTACTGAACTATATCCGGTCTACCCAGCATAGATCTTGATAGTCGGCCGGTAACTATTAGTGAGCACAGATAACACTGAGGATTTACTGCAACAATGTCAAGGCGCTAGTCGTGGAACGGCTTGAAAAGCTTCAGGTGGGTCAATTTAGAAGCTTTTACAGTTATATAATCTCCATAATACTGAATGATTGGTTAATGCTTGATACCATCGTTGGAAAGGGAATCTGACAGAAGATATATAGAGCATTCCAACCAATTGAGTTTGTAGTATCATAATGACGATATCTCTCGTGGCCACTGAGTCAAAACCCAAGGGCATTAAAGTGGAGACAATAGAGAATGCCTGCATGGTTCGCGGAACCACTTTATTGAAGCGCGGCTTTGCTCACATGCAAAAGCACGGGGTCGTAATGGATGTGACGAATGTAGAGCAAGCCGTCATTGCAGAAGATGCCGGCGCAGTAGCAGTCATGGTTCTTGACAAGCTGCCATACGATGTCAGGAAGGCTGGCGGGGTAGCAAGGACTGCAAGCGTCAAGATAATTCAGGAGATAATGGACGCGATAACAATCCCAATCATGGCCAAGTGCAGGATTGGCCATACAGAGGAAGCAAAGGTACTAGAAGCCGTAGACGTCGACATGATAGATGAAAGCGAAGTGCTGACACCAGCAGATGAAGAACGCCACATCTGGAAGTGGGACTTCACAACTCCTTTTGTCAATGGCGCCAAGAATCTTGGCGAGGCATTACGTAGGATCGAAGAGGGCTGCGCGATGATAAGGACTAAGGGCGAACCGGGAACTGGCAATGTGTCCGAGGCAGTAACTCACATTCGCATGGTCAACAGCGAAATACGCAGGATCCGATCAATCTATCAGGATGGTGACAGACAGGAGCTGATGAAGGCTGCACGCGAACTAAAAGTATCATACGAAACAGTCAAAGAAACGGCGCGCCTTGGAAGGTTACCTGTGGTTAATTTTGCAGCAGGGGGGATTACTACGCCAGCAGATGCAGCACTATTGATGAATCTTGGCTGCGATGGTGTTTTCGTAGGTTCTGGTATTTTCAAGTCTGATGACCCTGCTCAGAGAGCAAGGGCAGTTGTGCTTGCTACTACGTTCCATGACGACCCCAAGATAGTGATGGAAGCACAAAAAATGGTTGATGAAAAGAAGTCGCTGCTTGGCATGGACACAAATAATCTTGAACTTCGTATGCAGGAAAGAGGCGAGCACGCCTGAGCAATGACAGTAGCAGCGAAAAGAAGTCCGTGACAATTGGAGTTCTTGGTCTTCAGGGAGACATAGAGGAAAACGTAGCTGCCACAAGCCAGGCGTTGCAAGAGCTGCATATCAACGGGAGTGTCGACATGGTGCGTTCCCACGAGGAGATAGAAAAGATTGATGGCCTCATTTTGCCAGGTGGCGAAAGCACTGTGCAGAGCACTCTTACTGCCATTCAGCGCTCCCTGCCAGTAATAAAGAAGCGTATTTCAGAAGGCATGCCGGTGCTTGGCACATGCGCTGGTATGATAATGCTGTCCAAAAGGGCCTACGACAGAATTGTAGGAGACACAAAGCAGAAACTGATAGGCAATCTTGACATCGTCATTGAGCGAAATGCCTTTGGAAGACAGAACGACTCCTTTGAAGCAGATCTTTCATTAGGCATGCTGGGCAAAGAGCCATTTAAGGGAGTCTTTATCCGGGCTCCTGCCGTAAGTGAGGTAGGCAAGGATGTCGAAGTAATCGGCAAGCTTAACAACAGAATCGTGGCGGTCAAGCAAAAAAACATCATTGGGACTGCGTTTCATCCTGAGCTCTCTGACGACTCAAGGATGCACAGGCATTTGATCAATATGGTTCTTGAATTCAAGAACAAGAATGGCCCCTGAGGATATATCCCTTAGTAGCTCTTATCTTGCTCGCTGTGCAAAAGTAGATCCTTTCTCAGACTTTTTTGCATGTTAGCTGCCTGATGTTTTTTTCACTGTAGAAATGTTGACATGTTCCTGCTCCATATGCTAGAGCCAAACTCAGCATCATAGTCATCTCAGTCAAGTCTGCTGCAGTCACGGTGATGACTCCACAAAAAAAGACATGATAGCTTAGCAGAGGATTCAAGGACTACTAGTCTGCGACAAAAAAGAATGCTATCGCAATTATGATATAGACTGCTGTCAGCATTACACCTTCAAACCAGTTACTTCTCCCGTCGTGCACTATCAGGTTCAGAATTATTGCTGCTAGAAAAATTGTCGCAAGCTCTAACAGTGTAAACACAAGTGTAAATGGCTGACCCATTACAATGCCTGCAAATACGAGAATCGGGACGACAAAAAGCGCTATCTGAGTGCCTGAACCTGCTGCTATGCCGATCGAAAGCTCCATCTTGCCCTTCCTTGCAAGGAGAATTGCACTACTATGCTCGGCTGCATTGCCAACTATACCTACAATTATTGCACCAACGAACAGTTGGCCAAAGCCAAGTTCTTCACCTGTTGTCTCGACAGAGGTCACCAGTATCTCGCTTACTACTATGACACCAGCCATGCTTGCGGCAAGGAGTAGAAACGACTTTTTCTTGCTCCAGTGTGTGCCATGGCTTTCCTGTATGTCCTTAGCAGTTTCAGGTGGCGTGAACAGGTGCTTGTGGGTAATGAATGTGAATACTATCCCAAGAATGCAAATGATTATCAGGATGATTGCCAATGCATCACTTAGCAGCTGTACCTGCTCTTGGTTTTCTAAAGGCAAAAGGATGGTGCTTGCCAAAATGGTTGGTACTGCAAGACCAATTATTGCCAAGAAAAGCATTGATGACTGAATGCCGATATTTTCTCTGCTAAAGCTTTGCTCTTTGTATCAAAAGCCACCTGCAATAACGCTCAACCCCAAAATAAGAAGTATGTTGCCAATTATTGCGCCTGTAATAGATGCCTTGACTAGGTCTAGGAGACCTGCGCTGATGGCAACTACCGCAATAATGATCTCTGCTGCATTACCAAATGTGACATTCAAAAGTGACCCTGCTGTAGGGCCATAGTGGGTTGCAAGATGTTCTGTGGAATCACCTATCAGTTTTGCAAGAGGAAAGAGTGCTATTGCTGATACTACGAATAGGACCAAATGATCAGCATGAGCAAACAATCCGGCAGCTATTGGCGCAAATATTAGAAGGATGTAAATGGCCGAGGATTTTGACAGCTTGACAGATTTGAGCAACTGTGACTTTTCATGATCAGTTGTTCAGCACATTTTAATTGTTTTTCTAAGAAGTTAACCACAAACTAATAAGACGAACAGTATGCGGATTTTGACATATTCAGTGCATGCTCGTATCCTTTCTTCACCCAATAAAGAGCCTCATCAATCTTGATATTGCTTATGTCTAGCTCAACCCAGCCCATCTTTGCTCCATGCCTAAATGGCTTGATTTTCAGAGACTTCTCTTTAAGGAAAGCTTCTAGTTGAAGGTCTTTCGAAATCCTGCTTATCACCTTTGATTTGTCCTTCTTTCCAAACCCTGCAAAGAACTTTCCATTTACAGAATAGCTGTGTCGCTATCCACCCTTATCTTATCGAACCCGGAATTAAGAAATAGTAGCAACCGTCATTAACTTTTTTAAATAAGTGTGCTATTATTGATATATGGATAATCTTTCTTCAGCTGGCGATAGAATAAAGGCACCAACAACAACGAACGCAGAGCAGGTCGCTCAAAATATCAAGGATATAGCCAGGAGAATAAGGGAAGAGTCAGCTAGGATGAGAGAGACTGTCAAGGTTATCCACGAGAGTGGTGCCATAGAAGAATTAACAGACGCAGTCAGGGAGGCGACAGTGGCAGCACGTGACACATCAAGAGAGATTAGCGAGACAGCAATAGGGTTGAAAGAACGTGGTGTTATTCGGGACACCGCTATTGCTGTTGACGAGACTGCAAGGACTGCAATAGAAACGGCACAGACCGTGAATGCAATATCCGAAGAGGCAAGACAGGCAGCGCCTGAGACAGCAGCTGCAATTGCAAAGGCATCTGAAACAGCAAAGGAACGTGCTCGGGTTGCAGCAGAAAAGACCAAAGAAGCAGTAAGAGAAACAACAGAAAAAGCAAAGCACAAATTGAAAAAAGGGGAAAAATAGTGGGCTGCTTAATAATAAAAGAGAGATATGTCTATGTGCATAAGAAAGACGGGCTAAACGATCACGTCTGATCTCATGAGGGGTAAGAATACAAAGCTGTGCCTGCTCACAGATTGTGGCTAACGTTTAACAGCATTTGTTTGAAATTTCAAAGATGAATAAGATCTATCAAAAATGCCCAGTCTCTGAATCTACATGCGTTGCTGCAGTCGTGGCTTCAACTCCCCCCCATCCATTTTTATCTACGAGAAGTACGGTATTAAATTGAGCTCATCTTCGGTCATTGTAGGACAGAAGTCTCTCAATGCCAATGCCGTATCCTACCTTTGTCTGCTGCCTTATGTATACTATTCAAGCTGCTGTCATCATTGAGAGCTCCCTATGGTTCTCCAATGCTTTCAGAAACTATGTCTGAATGCGGGTTACATTTGCTTCTTGCGTTGCATAAATAATACTTCACGATGAGACTTATCCATCACATATAAAGAGCGTATCATCTCAATAGTCAGAACAAACGGGTTAGGTTCTAGTTCTATACCAACTGCCTTGAATCTCTTTAAACTCGGAAGCAATAGGACTCCAATCAGAATAGCCATAGAGAAAGTTAGCGCGGCAACAACACTTGGAGCAAGAGTGGACGGATAGCTAAAAGCGATAATGACAGTTATTATTATAAGACTTGCTATAAAGGCCATCACTATCGTACCTAGGATCGGTTTGAAGTCAAACCTCTTCTTCCTCATTTTATTGTCCTTGCCTGTATTCTTGTTGTTGTCCTTGTGCTCATCCCCAAACCACCAGTGGTACCAGTCTGGCTCACCTGAACCCTCCAACCTCTTAATAGCGTGTCTAGCCTCAGAAAAGTTTCTGTTGACGTTTAAGCATGTCTCTAATTGTTTTTTTGCTCTATCGTAGTTGTTTTCATTGGCATACAATACAGCTAAATGAAAATACGCCCTAACTAACTTGGGGTTGGACTTTATAGCTTCACGATAATGATTCTCAGCGTCCTCATTGAATCCTAATTCATAGTAGCAGTGACCAATACTCGTAGTTTTCTCGTCGCGAAAGGGGAATTTATCACTTACTTTATTAAAATCTTCCAATGCGCTAGTATAATCTTTAAGTGCACATTTTGACTGCCCTCTGAAGAAATAGGCATCTTCATATTCTTTTACCTTCAATACTGTATCGTGACATTCGATTGCTTCCTCGTATCTTCCTAAGCGGTAGAGAGCTTTACCCTTTTGATTCCACGCATCGACTGACTCTGGATTTAGCTCTATTGCTTTGTTAAACTGTTCAATTGCCTCATCATCCCTTTTCAACTGGGTTAGAACTAGCCCTTTGGCGAGCCAAGCATCTGCAAGATTTGAGTCTATTTCTTTCACCTTGTCAAAGCATTTTACAGCTTCGTCATACTTTCTCAATTGAATTAGAGCATGACCTTTGCCATACCAATCAATGATGTCCTTTGAACCTTTTTTTAAGTTCCCATCATAGCATTCCTTCGCTTTGTCAAAGCATTTTACAGCTTCGTCATGCTCTCCCATGTCTTTCAGAACTAGCCCTTTGGCGAGCCAAGCATATGCAAGATTTGGGTTTAGCTCTATCGCCTTGTCAAAGCATTTTACCGCCTCTTTATACCTTCCAGAGTCCTTTAGAACTAAGCCTACATCCTCCCAAGCATCTGCAAGATTTGGGTTTAGCTCTATTGCTTTCCCATAGCATTCCATGGCTTCGTTGTTTTTTTCTAGCCTGCATAAAGCCAAACCTTTGTTGCATAAATAGATCGGTTTTTTTTCTATTCTTTTTTCTATTTCTATCGCCTTGTCAAAGCATTTTACTGCCTCATGATACTCCCTTGATTTAAGGTGTCCTAGACCCTCTTGGAACAATGGTTCTGCTACACTGACATTGTCCGAAATGCCAGGTATCAATCAGTTGTATCCCCCTATGAAATAGGGCTGATTATTTAGCATACCTAAAAGCGCTCAACAATGTCAAAAATCCCTTTGTTATCTGTAGTTGGTTTGCTTATCTAGCTCATTTGACTTGTTCTATAAATCCGCGCATCACATCATTAGTAGAGCATTCTTCCCCTACTCTGCCAAACTACTATGACTAAAACCCTCTCTATCTCATTCTACTATTTTTGCTAGCCTTGTCAAGACCTCGTTTGACGGTCAAAAGTTATGAATGCAAAGAAGAATTGGACAGGGTGGGATTTGAGCGGGTAAGTTTTCTTTCCATAGCTGCTGCCCCCTTTAGATAAAGGATAGAGCTCTCTTTAAAGAGAGCTGAGGTCGTAGGTTCAACTCCCACTCAGTCCATCTTTTACTACGAGGGAATTACGGTATTATTTTTGAGCTTAGTTTTGAGTAGTTGTCGGACAAGATCCGCCGACAGCAACATTCTTCCCATATGCAGTTGGGACATTCGCTAGGCGAAAGACTAACTTTACACTCAGAAGACAAGCATCCACAGTCGGCGCATCTTATTTCCATACCAAGACAATCACGCGATTGAAATAAAAAAAGCTTCACCGAGGAGGATATATAACATAACAATAGTGCCGACAATAGCAGGCTATTGAGCCTATTGCCTCGTATCCATCAGGCTTCTTCTTTTTTCTTACCCTGCTATAATGCTGCCAATAATCTTTCTTTCAGCCTTCCTTAGATGCTCAATGAGAGTTGACTTGTCTACGTTGAGGTGCCTAGAGAGATCATCTGAAGAAATTTTTCTTGGCACGTCATAATAACCTAATGCCTAAGCGGTAAGAACCATCTGCCGCTGCCTAAGAGTCAGCTTTGATAGAAGTGATACTCCTTTTGTATCGATAGATAGAGTCCGAGAATCTTGAACGAATTATTATTCAATTTACTTGTGTATTGAAGAAACCTCTTTATTTCTTTCTCCTTGCCTACCAGCTCTACCTTCATCCTATCTACATCCAAAAAGTCAGGAGGACGAGCCAATAGCATTTTTGGCATTTTCATACCTTTTGGCGGCGATGGGACGCACGACTTGCCTTCTATAAATAGAACAATTGAGCCATCCTTTTCAATGTATAAAGTCTCTATGTTTGTAATAAGTCCCTTGTGTACTAGGTCTGTTGCAGTCATATTCTTATCTTTGAGCCTTATTCTGCAAATAAGAGCAAGTCCTTGTATGTCACACTTGAAACACCTAAGAGCTTCAAGAACCTCTACCTTCTCAGCGCTTGAGCCACAGACTTGCTTCCATGCCCTTTGATAGTTGAATTCCATTGTTACACGTCGCATGTGCGTTTACTCTTGAATGCTATTAACCCGTTTCTGATAATAAATACGCCACATATGTTGAGTATAAAGGAAAAATGTAATTGCTTTGTAAATCGTCTACATGGAAGAACAAAACAAGCAACAACCACCAGTTGAGTCTACGGTCATGCGTAGAGAGATTCCCTTATGGAGTTGGCTAGCAGTTATCGGATACATGTTGCTAGTAGATAATTTTATGCCCTCGGAGTATGAAGGATAGGCACTAGTTGCAGGCTGGTTTGCGGCTGGGGGAACGTGTGTAGAGAATTATAGTTCACATAGAAGATACTACTGCAAAATAACCGGACGTGGATTCTTAGGGCTTGGCATATTATCTATTCTAGACACGGTTGGATTTTTAAACACTGCAGCATGGACTACTTGGACTGCCCTTTTTGCTCTGCTTGAGGCTGGATTCGGTCTCGAATATAGGTTCGCATCCAAAGAGAGAACCTGCTACTGCAGCATTTCCTAAATTATTAGAAAGCATTCAAATTTTATTGCTTTCTCTCAATTAGGATATAGAGCCTTGGTCGCTACATGTCCTCTTACATGAGTAGCATAAACTTAAGCTTGCACAAGCATCCTTGCTTCTGTCGTGTACAAAAACCTCCTAGCCAGATGCTTTTGCAGTTATGCTTGAGGCTAGACAAAAATATATGCATCTTCCGAAAAGGAACAAGATTAATTCTAGTCTAACTTTTAGTGTTACAAATATATATTAGGATATTCATATATTTGAATATATGAATGAAAACAAAGTTCTTATTCTTGGAGGCGGTAGTGGAGGGCTCGCCACCGGGGCTCGTTTGAAGGAGCTTTTGGGAGACAAAATCAGCGTTACTGTCATAGACAAGCAAAGGTCTTTTGTTTTGGGATTTTCGTTGCTCCGAATCATGACAGGTGAAAAGAGCGAGCAAGAGGTGACGGTCCCTAAAGAGAAGGTTAGCCAAAAAGGCATCAAATTTATCAATACAGAAGTAAATGGGATGGATGTCAAGAATGATATTGCCAGGACCAGTCAAGGCGAGTTTGCATACAATTATCTAGTTATTGCACTTGGTGCAGAGCTTGCTCCAGAAAAGGTTCCAGGTTTTGAGTCTACTTTCCATATGTATACGCTTGAGGATGCAAAGAAACTTCGAGATGCCTTATCATCTTTTAGAGGTGGCTCAATAAGATTGGTAGTTTCCAGCACTCCTTTCAAATGCCCGCCAGCACCATATGAGGCTGCCATGCTTATAGACGGTTATCTTAGAAACAAGGACTTGCGAGATAAATCCGACATACAGATATTCACACCTGAGCCACAACCAATGCCAATAGCAGGTCCAGAGGTAGGCAATAGGATTGTTTCTATGCTGAACGAAAAGGGAATAGGCTTTCACAATAACACAAAGGTGTCCTCAATAGATGGCAGCTCAAAACAGATAGTATTTGAGAACGGTACTAGAGAAAAATATGACCTGCTAATAGCAATACCTCCACACACGAGCCCAAAAGTTGTCAGAGAAAGCGACCTTGCTGATGCTGCGTCTGGATGGATTCCAGTAGACCCAAAGAACATGCAAACAATGCACGACAGAGTTTACGCTATCGGAGATGTCGCCGCAGTAAAATTGCCATCAGGAATGGTGCTTCCAAAGGCTGCCACATTTGCATTCGGTCAGGCGGAAATAGTCGCCAGCAATATAGCCTCTTTAGTCCTTGGAACCGAAACTAGAAGCTGGGATGGATTTGGAGAGTGTTTCATTGAAACAGGCTCTGGAAATGCAGGATATGGTTCAGGCAGCTTCTACTCCCTGCCCAAACCTGTGATAAACTTGCAAATACCCAGTAAAGAATTGAGAGAAAGAAAAGATGCATGGGGCAACTACTGGACAAAAAGGTTGGTGGCATAAAAAATGAAGATAGGGATTATTATCAGTAACACTGACCCTGAGCTGGTGTGGAATGCTCTTAGGTTTGCAAACATTGCAATTTTGGGAGGGCACCAGGTGAAAATTTTTCTGCTTGGAGTCGGCGTTGAAATAGAAGGCATCAAAAGCGAAAAATTCAACGTGCAGGAACAGCTTCAGAAATTTAATGAACTAAGTGGCACTATGCTTGCTTGCGGCACATGTATCAAATCACGTCAGATGCAATTTGCTGTTTGTCCTATCTCTACAATGAAGGATATGCTCAAGATTGTTGAAGAGTCAGATAAGGTGCTAACTTTCTGACCGTACTTCTGAAATAAGGAGAAGGTCGACAAATCTATTGCTTATATTCAAATATTTGAATATGATAAGGTGGATATGATATCTTATGAAACAGAAAAGGCTTTTTGAACTTCATGCTGAAGTCTGCAAGACCCTGTCCAATCCTGTTAGGCTTAGGATGATAAATGAACTACAGGAGGGTGAGATTACCGTCGGGTCTCTGGCAAAGAAGCTTGGCATAAGACAAGCGCATGTTTCGCAACATCTGGCGGTTCTGAGGCAGAGGGGCGTGGTCAAGACCCGAAGGGATGGTCCAAACATCTACTATGGCATATCAAATCCAAAGATTGTCAAAGCATGCAATCTGATAAGAGAAGTGCTGCTTGAACAGCTGCAAAAGGACCAGAGCATAATGGCAGAGATCATGAACGAGTGAAAAATAGGAGTTAGAATAATTGTAATTGAGCACTTTGGATGCTAGGGGAATTTGTAACATTTTTAGCAGAGCCCTAGGCGCTCTTCACTTTCAAGATTTCATTCGCATGCTCTACAATAAATCTTGAGGCTATCTCCACCTCTTCTTTAGTAGCGCCTCGACTCAGACTTAGCCGGATCCCCTAGTGCCTCTTGTTTGCTAAGACTCAATTAGCAGTTGTCGTGATAGCGCATGTACTCTTTGACTACCTAACAACTGGACATCTTGCGGCGCGCCTTAAGCTTACATCGTTAGATGGAATATTGTTACGAACAGCTAATGGATTGCATTTGACAAGGCGAACAAATGATGAGCAAAGTACAATGATTACAGGAAAAATAGCGGACCGGGTGGGATTGAACAAGCTTCTTTCCATCCACCGCCGACGGGAATAGAATATAGTGCTGGCTGAGGTCGTGGGTTCAACTCCCACCATCCATTTCCTTCTAGGCTAATCCAACTGATGACCGTTGCATTAGATATGGCAATGCTTAGTCGTCTGTCAATTTCTATAGAAGCAACAAAACTTCATATTATCATCGCTGAAGTCATTCATGGGAGTTTTACAAGAACTGAAACATTTATGTAATCAGCAATTGCTTGATCATTTTCCTCTTCAATTTTTGGCACTTGGTTAGGATGGGCTTTATGTAAGATAATACAATGATGCGGGGGGTGGGATTTGAACCCACGAATCCCTAAGGAACAGGGTTGCAGGAACCAGCCGGCTCATTCTAAGCTTCGCACTCTTTCTCTTTTTTTTCTCAAAAGAAAAAGAGACCTGCGCCGTTGACCGGGCTTGGCGACCCCCGCCCGCATAAGAATGCAAGAACTATCAGCCAAATTTATCTATTTATAGCTTGGCAGCTATAAAAAATAATAATATAAACATGCAATCAAGCAATATTAGATCGCGGCTCTTTGGCACAAATGGAGTACGTGGAGTTTACGGTCAAGAGCTTACACATGATCTTGTGATTGATCTCTGCTATGCGCTTGGCACATATTTTGGCAAAGGGCCCATAGTGGTAGGATATGATGGACGCAAATCCCACACTGTCCTGTCAAAACTTGTTAGGTCCACTCTCAACTCTGCAGGGCTTGACACTGCAAACGCTGGCCTTATACCGACTCCATGTTTGCAGTACGCTGCAAAGCGCCTAGGGTACAATGGAGGAGTCATGATAACTGCATCACATAACCCGCCTGAGTACAATGGGATCAAACCTACTGCTGCAGATGGTGTAGAAATTCCAAGGGAGGATGAGCTGGAGGTAGAGGATATTTATTATTCAAAGAGATTTATCAGGATAGATGGAACTGGTCGCGATTGTATTGATTACAATATTGTCAGTAGATACATTGAGGCTATGCTTGCTCTTATAGATGTCGACAGGATAAGGCAACGAAAATTCACTTTGGTAATGGATACTGGAAACGGCGCGCAAGCAGCAGTTGCTCCGCTTGTAGCAAGAAAGCTTGGTTGCAAAGTAATCGTTATCAATGGTCATATAGATGGCGATTTTTCTGGACGTGGCTCAGAACCGACACCGGATAATCTTGAAGTGCTCTCAGAAATTGTCAAGTCGTCAAGGGCGGATTTTGGTGTTGCATACGACGGCGACGGAGATCGTAGCATCTTTTGCGACAACACCGGCACAATCTACATGGGCGACAAGACTGGCGCGCTGTTGGTCAAGCACTTGCTTTCACAAAAGCATAAGGGTTCCGAAGTTGTTTGCCCTATCAACACTTCAATGATACTATCTGTTGTGGCAGTACATGCCGGCTCTAAAATAATTTACACTAAGGTTGGAAGCGTCGAAGTGTCTCGAGAAATGGTAAAACGCAGCTGCCCGCTTGGCCTGGAGGAGAATGGCGGCTTTATGTACGGCCCATTAAATGAGGTACGGGATGGAGCGATGGCTACTGCACTTGTACTTGATATGCTGGCTGCATCTGACAAGCCACTTTCCAAGCACATTGCGCAGCTGCCACAGACCTTCCAGTATAAGACCAAGTATACCTGTTCTTCCAGAGAGGTAGTCGACAGGATAATTAAGATATGCATCGAGCATGGAAGCCCCAAGAAGGTCGAAACGCTGGATGGAGCCAAGATTTGGATTGATGAGGAGACTTGGCTGATGTTAAGGCCTAGTGGGACTGAACCCCTTATCAGAATGTATGCAGAATCAACTGACAAATCGTTGTTGGATTCAAAGGTTGATGAATACCGCAGGTATGTACAGTCCCAGATATAGGAATGGACAACATTTTTAATACGCTTATTCTTCTTACACAGAAGAATAAGATGATCCCAATGGGTGATAGAAACAGTGAGTAAGCCATATTATGTCAAGTTTGAAACTTCTAAGGATCTGGTAAATGCAGTTTACGAGGCCGTTAGGGTATCAAAGCAGAGCGGTAAAGTCCGCAAGGGCACCAATGAGACCACCAAAGCTATAGAACGCGGCATATCAAAGCTAGTTGTAATTGCAGAGGATGTCGAGCCGCCAGAAGTTGTGGCTCATCTGCCTATCCTCTGCGAAGAGAGAAACGCACCGTTTATCTTTGTACCTAGCAAGCAGCAGCTAGGTGCGTCACTTGGAATCGATGTGGGCTCTGCAGCCGCCACAATTGTCGATGCTGGCGAGGCTCAACACATTGTTGAACAGGTCATCAGCTCTATAAGCACTATGAAGGGAATAACGGCGGCCCAGAAATGATAGGTGTGGAGATTGATAGATGAGCAGCAAGACAGCTGAAGAAAAGGTCGTCCCTGCCGAAGTCATCCAGATAGTGGGCAGGACAGGGATCGCCGGCGAAGTCATACAGGTACGTGTCAAGGTTCTCGAAGGCAAGGATAGAGGCCGGATTCTTACAAGGAACGTCAAGGGTTCGGTTAGGATGAACGATATCTTGATGCTTAGAGAAACCGAGCGCGAGGCCCGCAAGATAAGGTGATAATGGTGAATGAGCAAGACAGCAACATCTCTACGCAACTGCTCCTTCTGTGGTAGACATATTACCAGTGGACATGGTATCATGCTTGTCAGAAATGACGGACATGTGCAGTGGACTTGCTCGAGCAAGTGCAAGAAGAACATGCGGGTGTTAAAACGTGACCCAAGAAAACTCAAGTGGACAGTTCGCTATGTAAAGGGTGGGCTGCACATGAAAAAGCAGTAGTGGTAGAAGATAGGCCATGACACCTGAGCAAACGCTTATTGTTATCAAGCCTGATGGTTTTAGGCGCAAACTTACGGGCAAGATATTGGCGCGCTTTGAAGAAAAAGGCTTCCAACTAAGGGACTTAAAGCTATACAATTTCACTAAGGAAAAGGCACAGGAATTTTACTCCGTCCACAAGGACAAGCCATTTTTTGGTGAATTGCTAACTTTTATTATGTCTGGCACTGTCGTGGCATGCATCCTGGAGGGCAGCAATGCAGTAAATACAGTAAGGCTCATGATCGGCTCGACCAAGTCCTTTGAAGCGGCTCCGGGGACCATCAGGGGTGACTTTGGCCTCGGGTTTACTGACAACATCATTCATGCTTCGGATTCTCCTGAAAGCTTCATAAAAGAGTTGCGTGTCATTTTTGGCTGATCCTTATACGTGGAACTTAGGCAGCCAATCGTCGTAGTTTTAGGTCATGTAGACTCAGGCAAGACTTCGTTACTGGATAACATTCGTGGTACTGCAGTTCAGGCACGAGAAGTGGGCGGTATAACGCAGCATATAGGTGCAAGTTTTTTACCCATTCAGACCATTAAAGAGATAACTGGGCCGTTATATGCTAAACTTGCCAAGGCCGAATCTGCAATACCGGGACTTCTTGTCATTGATACACCTGGCCACGAGATTTTTGCGAACCTGCGCACACGGGGCGGCTCTGCGGCCGACATTGCTATAGTCGTTGTCGACGTGAACAAGGGTTTTGAAGCCCAGACTATTGAAAGCATGGACATTCTGAAAAAGCGTAGGGTACCATTTGTCATTGCGCTCAACAAAGTCGACATGGTTGCTGGCTGGCGCACCTCTACACGATTCATTTCTGAAGATGTAAAAAAGCAGGATGTCGCTGTACAGACTTTGCTTGACGAAAAGATATACAGCGTTGTTGGAATGCTCTCGAGGCTGGGCTATCCATCAGAGGCATTCTGGCGAGTCAAGGATTTCACAAAGGAAGTTGCGATAGTCCCTGTAAGTGCAAGAACCGGCGTAGGAATACCTGAACTCTTAGCCGTATTGGTGGGTCTAACACAGCAGTACATGGGAAAGAAACTGGAGCGCCATATCAAGGATGCTGCAAGAGGCATAGTGCTTGAATTTAACGAAGAAACGGGTCTTGGACCCTCTGCAAACATCATATTGCTTGACGGGATACTACATCAGGGCGACAGCATCGTCATAGGTAAGCGCAATGGCGCAGTTTCCACCAGGATAAAAGCGTTATTGCTGCCAAAGCCCCTTGACGAAATGCGAGACCCTCGGGACAAATTCAAGCAGGTCAACGAGGTAATAGCCGCTGCAGGCTTGAAGATAACCTCACCGGACCTTGAGGGGGTGCTGGCAGGAAGTCCTGTATACGTTTATGACAACAGCCAGAGGAAGAGTAAAGAGGAGCTTGACCGCCTAAAGTCGCTTGTAGAGTCAGAGGTCAAGAATGCGATCGTAAGCAACACACAAACTAGCGGAGTGATATTGAAATGCGATACTATCGGCTCGCTTGAGGCCATAGCAGACTTACTAAAGAAAGCAAACGTTGCCATCAGGATGGCCGACATTGGCAACATCACAAGAAGAGATATTGTAGAAGCTGCTGCAGTAAGGGAGAATGACCGCTATCTTGGAGTCCTGTTAGGCTTTAACGTCAAAGTGCTTGAAGATGCACAAAAGGAGGCGCAGGATCGTGGAGTGAAGATCTTTAACGAGCAGATAATCTACAACGTTGTACGAAGCTACACAGACTGGGTGGCATACCAACGTGAACATGAAGAATTGATCATGTTCAATGAGCTGCCGCCGATATGCAAATTCCAGTTCCTCAAAGGATTTATTTTTAGGCGCAATGATCCCGCTGTCTTTGGCGCCGAGATTCAAGTAGGCCGGCTCAGGCAAAAGGTGCACGTGGTAAATGAAGAAGGCAAGAAGGTAGGCACTGTACATCAGATACAGGAAAGCGGAAAAGCGATTGAGGAAGCAACTGCGGGCATGCAGGTAGCAGTGTCGGTCAAAGAACCGACAATTGGCCGTCAGATAAATGAGGGCGATATTTTTTATACCGATCTCAACAGCAGGCAAGCAAAGCAAATGCTTGAGAGGTTCAACCACAGACTAAACGATTCAGAAAAGGAAGTTTTGAACATACTTGTTGCTAAGAGAAGAAAGAGCGATCCGACCTTTGGGTACCTTTAAGACCCGGATCACTGGTACTTTTGAAGCAAGCCTTCTAGACCCTTTTCTCCTACTGCACCGACTGCCCTGTCC
>JALYGW010000188.1 GCA_030776915.1 Thermoproteota archaeon | reverse complement strand
TATCGCATTCTTCTCAGTTGACCCTTCACTACTTGAGCCACGAGATACATATGGCGAGCTGTCTGTATGTCTCACATATTTAAGAAGAGAACTTTAAGAGTTGTATATCATTAGATTCTATTTGGGTCGTTTATAATATTTGGAGTGCACTGGGTTAATGAATTCCTGAATATGGCTCTGATAGCGTTATTTGTTGGATCTGTCAGACGCGATAGACAAGGTAGCTCGTTGGATGGAGGAAAAGTTGACAGCCAGAGGGCATACAGTCTATTTTATAGATCCTCTTGAATTGAATCTGCCATTACTCGACAGAATGTATAAGGAAATGGAGAATCCGCCAAGCGCGTTAAGAGACCTTCAGAATAAAATTAAAAATGCAGAGGGATATTTGGCGGTGACCCCAGAATATAATCATAGCACATCTGCAGCAATGAAAAACACTTTAGACTATTTCTTGGAAGAATACTTTTTCAAACCTTCAGCTATTATTTCATATTCAGCAGGAGGCTTTGGTGGAGTTAATGCTGCTCAACATCTTCGTCTAATATTTGCAGAACTTGGAGCCCCTTCAATATCCTCTTCTTTTGCAATATCTAGAGTAAGGGAGGCTTTTGATGATACAGGAAAATTGGTTCAAGAACAGTACAATAAGAGGATAACAAAGTTCTTAGACGAATTTGAATGGTATATAGAAGCATTCAAAAATCAAAGATTGAAAGGGGTGCCATACTAGGGTCCGGATTGTTACAGATAAGTAGCTGGATTTGATTTTGAATAGAAACAGATCTAAAGAAGGATATATGCTGTGTAATGTCTAATTCTAAAGAGCAAAATTTTAGCAAATCTTCTTTTTACTCTTTGAGATGTATATGGTGGCAGTTTATTTAATTATACCTGCGTGGTTCTATCTATTGCAGCATCAAGATATTCTTTATCGATCTCAAATCCTACAAATGAGATCCCAAGGCGCATTGCCGCAACTGCAGTAGAGCCGATGCCAATGAATGGGTCGATCACTAATTTTGCGCTGCCATGCAACCTGATGCACATATCTGGAAGCTTGACAGGAAATGTTGCCGGGTGCGGACGCTGTTTACTTCTACTTTGTATGGTTTGATAAGGTATGAACCAAATATTACCTCTGTCCCGTCTGTCTTCCTTGTTAGCCGCCTTCCAGCGCTCAATATTTGTCTTATCTTGGTATGATACCCCGACAGCCAGCTTGTCAAGGTGCACATCTCCATACTTTGTAAAGTGAAAGATATACTCATGACAGTCATTGAGGAACCTCTTACTCACTATCGGCTTGAAGTGACCGACTGCAATGTCGCCAGAAATGTTTGGGTAACTACCGACTTGAGCCTTGTTTATTGCTATCGATTTGACCCAGTGGATGACATTTTGTAGAACGAAGTACTTTCTCAGAACATATGCTACATCCCATGCTATCCACGGGTCCTTTGGCTTATTTCCTATGTTTAGGAAAAAAGAGCCGTCATCTGTAAGGGCCTGCTTGATTGCAATGCCTACCTCTTCTATCCATGCTAGGTATTTCTCACGAGGTAGCTCATCCTTGTACGAGGTATAGCCTGTACCGATGTTATAAGGAGGCGACGTGACAACTACGTCAGCTGATTTTTCTTTGACGTTTTCCTTCAATCCTGTTATGCAGTCCTTGAGGTAAAAGGTGGTAGTACAATTGCCTTTTTGCAGGAGTCTATAGGGCACATCTTGATTCTGCAATCAGGAAAGAAGACCCGCAGTCCAGCATTTATCTTTTCATCTTATACTGAGGCATCGAAGTGATGATGTGATGGCGTATTTACTTCACAGCAAGACCTTCGCTGCTTAATAGAGAGATAGTATTTGATATTGTTGAAGTATGATATGCATATGAGAGAAATATGCTATGTACTGATAACTGCAGGAGGCAGTGCTCTGCTGCGTATATCCTGGGATAGAATAGTCGAGTGCCGTCCCCTATCTCTTCTGAAATGATGATGACTACGATGACGACTACTATTACTACTGTTATCGCAAAAAATCTGCTAGTCGTATTATTATTCCAGTTGTTGTATATTGCTATAGTATTTTTTATTTCCAGCGAGTCTGTCGATTAATAAGGCTCCGAGAATCCCCATTGCAGCTGTCGGAATAACTACAAGAGGAAATACATTTTGTATCATCTCGAAGTATATCTGCGCAATCATGCTTGGCCAGACAACCTTGCTCTCAAATACTTCATTATAGGTGTATGTTATCAGTGGATAGTACAACATAAAGAACCCAAGGCTGACGATTGTGCCTGCAGCGTACAGTGAAAACCTTGATCTGGAAAATGCAAGCAGAGCATCTGCAGCCACGATTGGGATGATGCTTGATATGTAGAATGGGATAGTGGGGGTAAGTGCGCTGTTTGGGACAATTGAAGTTAATACGCCTATTATAATAAAAGCAGCACCAGCCATAGAGAGCACACCAAATCGCTTGCCGGCAAGGGCAGATGCGCCTATTAGACAGGCAGAAATCAGAAATGGGAAGGCAAGCGTAGCAACAGCCACTCCCAGAGTCGGGTGGGGATTAAAGTTAAAGTATTCAGTCTCTGAGAACGGCAGAGAAAACATATCAATCATGCCTGATGCCCCAAGCCATATTGGCAATATTGCAATAACAATCAGGACAGAAGGCAACCTTTTGGTACTTTGAGCTAAGCCTGCAAGCGCCCCAGCACTACCCACTACCATGCCACTTACAAGCACAAAATGGGGTGGACTGAATAGGCCGTCAAGCCCAAATGCTGAGTGCCATCCAAAGTCCACTGGTGCAGCGCTTATCAGCATCACCACACCGGCTATAACCAGCTTCACCGGCCAAATCATCCTGCTAGCGGCACCAGATTTTGAAGCAGAGAATACCAGAACTGTACCTACAACCGCAGAAGCCGCCCCAGAGTAGAGCACAGCATGAGGAGGCGCAAAGAAAGTTTCAGGCTTGTTGAGCAAGTGGTTGGTGATATCCCAGCTGCCGCCTGCAGCAGCTAGCAGCATGCCAAGGCTCACAAGCACATAGCCTGCAAAGAGCTTGCGGCCGAGACCACACACTTCAAGG
>JALYGW010000187.1 GCA_030776915.1 Thermoproteota archaeon | reverse complement strand
CAACAACAACTCTTAAGGAAGAGACCCCTAGAGAGGACTTTGCAGCGGAAAAGCAGATGATCAGTGGCAAGCCGGTGGCGGCTGCTCAGATTCTAGTAGAAGATGACGACTCGCAGGACTCTCTTAGTGCAACCGATTTTCATAACAACGATAACAAGATCTTGGCATTACTGAATGAAGATGGATCAAATTACTCGTTTAAAGGCTTGATGCGGAAGCTTAACCTTCACCAACAAAGCTTGTCAAGGGCGCTCCATAGGCTAGAAGAAATGGAGCTTGTGGAAAAGTCTCCAGTAGGTTATCGGCTCAGCAAGTCCGGTGCAACTGCAATGTCAAGGATCGACTTGCTGCAGCAACAACACAAACCAAAGGGCAGAGAGTATATGCAGTTACTACAGACGTATATTCCGCTCAACGTCAAGGCCTCAGAAGTTATCCACCACTTGATCGGGAAGTGGTTTAAGAACCTTCGGTGGATAGGCATGATAAGGAGCGATACAGGTTATACGCTGCAGTGGACAAGCGATGATGGCGCGTTCCAAATCAACCTTCGTTTGATCGCAGACTATATTGTCATCGAGACAAATGCAGCTACAGAAAAAGAAAAGGTGCATGCGATGGCGGGATCGTATACCATCTATGAACAGATAACAAAGGTGATGCAGAGCAGGCTAGATGCATACGTACTGGATCACCGAAATACTAGTGCAATCAATTAGCTTTACCAAGCGATTCCGTTATGAGAGATAGTGCCTTTGCAGGATTTGAAAACGCCAGCCAGAAGCTATGGCCGCACTTATTGAGAGCTCTTGCTATCATCGCCGCCGTGATCACACCAGCTATAGTTGCCACAATGATCGAGGCAGGTAAAACGCCCATAAACGAAAGCAGCAGCCCATCTACATAATATGAGCCGTCTACCAAAAAGGGCCAGAAAATGGGGTTTGCCGGATGGTGGAGCCAGTCGACGAAAATATGAGACAGGCTGCCTATAGCAGCAGATGCAAGAAAGGCGGCATTTGTCTTGACATTGGTAAATCCACATATCCCCAGCCTTTCAACATCAAGCTTGCCTATCATTTTGACGAAAATTATGGTGAGGACAACGTCTATGGTTATGGCTCCTACAATTGAGTGTAAAACCAGCCTGTCAGGAGCAAGCAAACATAGAAAGTCCCAGCCGCAAAACACCGACCAGCCAAACATCCAGGCTATCAGAGGCTCGATATCAGGGACGACTGCACCGACTGTCAGAGCCGCAAAATGCAGTTTTCTGAATTTTGGCTTAAGCACCCAGACAAAGGCAACGTGAAGAGGAGTAAGCGTCATGAATTAATTTTGTCTATTGTATTGTTCTTAGCCATAAGATTCTTTGTTAAATAAATCTTCTAGGAACTTTTAGATAATCTTTTGTCGATCCCCCTAATTTAGTATGCGTAGATGCCGGTTTGCCTTCGCCAGAAAACCATGAAGTGTCATTCCTCCTAATTCCTGTAGGCTTTATTGTCTTGCATGCTTCGCACACAAACCCTGTCTGACCTAGC
The DNA here is from genome assembly GCA_030776915.1 of Thermoproteota archaeon. GTDB lineage: Archaea > Thermoproteota > Nitrososphaeria > Nitrososphaerales > Nitrososphaeraceae > Nitrososphaera. The sequence goes on along the minus strand of JALYGW010000187.1, from coordinate 4,102 downwards.
GACAAACCCTCGGATTTACCAGCTAATTGCTCGGGTAATATAGATTCATTAGATTCATTTATGAAAAATTTAGCCAGGACAAAACTAGCTGTGACCTATTTCCAGCAATACAGGTCAATTAATTCCTTATCTTCCTATACTACTATCAGAGAAATGACAACAATAGTTGGTATCAAGACCAAAGAAGGAGTTGTACTAGGCTCTGACAAGCGGGCAAGCAAGGGTTTTTTCATTGGTTCAAAAATAACGCAAAAGATAGCCAAGGTAGATGACACACTTGCTGTGGCAATAGCGGGACAGTTATCTGATGCAGAGTATTTGATTAAAGTAGCTAAGGCAGAACGCAAGCTGATCGAGCTGCGGAGAGGCTTTCCGCTCACAGCCAAAGAATCAGCAAGATTGATCGCAAATCTTGCGTACTCCGGCCTAAAGAACTATCAGCCCTATTTTGTCGAATTGTTAGTCGCCGGCGTTGACCAAGAAGGTGGACATATCTATGCAGCAGATATGAGTGGAGCAATAACAAGCGAAGATTTTGCCTCCTCAGGCTCCGGCTCGCCCATTGCGTATGGAGTGCTTGAGAGTATGTATCATAAAGAAATTACAAATGAACAGGCTGAGGCTGTGGCTACAAAAGCGGTAGCAGCAGCGATGGAGCGGGATCCTGGCTCTGGCAATGGCATAGAGGTGCTTGCCATCCCAAACCTGTTGGCAACTGCGGAGGTGAAAAAGTAGGAGATGGCTGAAACAGCAGGAGGAGCAAACATTGCTGCTGGAGGAAGGTATCCATACTATTATGGGCCTGAAGGCCGGTTGGTACTGGTCGATAGTGCCCTTGAAGCAGTAAATAGGGGATCAACCACAATAGGGATCAAGACTCCGGCATTTGCGCTCCTAGCAAGTCACATCAAGCCCGTCAGGCCGCTGATAGACCCGGCCGAAAAGATATTCGTAATCGACGGCCATGTCGGTGCAACCGGCTCAGGATATATCGGCGACATATTGCAGCTAATAGACGAGCTGAGACTTGAAGCTCAGAAGCACCGGCTCAACTTTGAAAGTCCGATAGATGTCGGCTCGCTTGCAAAGCATCTTGGGTCATTCCTGCACAATTACACTGTATACGCAGTAAGACCACAGGCTGCATCCGTGATCATAGCTGGCATTGATCAGACTGGTGTGCAGCTCTATCAGGTTGACCCAAGCGGGACATTCTTCCGCGGCTCTGGCTTTGCAATAGGCAAGTCGGCTGATGCAGCACTAGACGTGGTACAGAACGAGTATAGCGCCGACATGAGCGTCGAGCAGGCTGTCGCATTAAGTAATAAAGCGATAGAAAGGGCACTTGGTGAGCGGCCAATTGTGGAAATAGGAGTGGTCAGCGCAAAGGACGGCCGCAGGTTCCAAAAGCTGCACTAGCTTTTCTTTTGTGCAGCAAGTGGCTTTATTTCTGGGTGCTTCCACTTGTTTGCCCAACGCGCCAGATCTTTTATTATCACTCCTAGCTCCCTTGCCTGAGGGGTTATACTATATTCTACCCTTGGTGGCACCTCTGGATAGATCTTTTTTATCACAAGCCCTTCACGCTCTAGTTCCAGCAGACGCTCTGATAGTACTGTGCTGCTGATGCCGGGCAGCGATCTTTTCAGTTCGTTAAACCTAATAACTTCTTTTGTTTTTAGATTTTTCAAAATGTGAAGCGACCACCTTCTGCCTAGCAGCTCCCATACATCCACCACTGTACATGTGGCATATGTCCTGACTTCTGGTTCTTCTGTCACACCTAGTAGTGATTACTTACTAATAAAAATATTGCAGCTCAATAACAATGTGGCTTAAATATCTAGGTGGAAGGAGTGAAACAAAGAATCCCATGATTGCAGGAGCATATGCTCTGCTGCCACCATGTTCTCGTTGGGTCATCAGTTGTAGGGTGTTATCAAAGCAACAAGAAAGTAAATCATTCACCTGCACTTTTTGAAGGTAAACCTGTTTTGTCTTACCACTAGACTACCAATATGGAGAATTGAATTTTGGAGGGAGTAAGACTTTTAATGTTTTTTTGACAAAATTACTAGTGCTCAAAGCTACGTTAACTTATGACAAAGGCACCATAGTGATCCGAGGTCTTGCTCATATTCCCTTTGCCATATTAGACCCGAGGACAAACGTGCTAAGAGCACTTGCTCTACACTATTCTAATATTATAGACTACCTTAAACAGAGTGGTATAGAATATTCAGATCATGTCTTATCAGAAGAAACTATGATGTTGTTGTCATCGTCACTTTCATCTTCATCACCGCTATCATTGAGGGATTACCAGCAGAGGGCTCTTGACAATTGGCTCCGTGCAGGTTTGAGAGGGTGCGTAGTTTTACCTACGGGTTCTGGCAAAACCATTATTGGCATCAAGGCCATAGAGAAAGCAAATGCCGCTTCTCTGGTTGTCGTTCCGACACTTGACTTGATGGATCAGTGGACGACTATTCTCTCGAAATATTTTCCAAATGTTAGAATAGGAAACCTCGGCGGAGGCAATGATGACCTACAATCAATTACAGTATCGACATATGACTCTGCCTACATACGAGCGCCTTTTCTTGGCAACAAATTTTCGCTTGTAATATTTGACGAGGTACATCATCTGGCGGCTGTGGGTTATAGAACCATAGCGGAGCAAATGGCAGCACCATTTCGTCTAGGCCTTACTGCTACGATTGAAAGAGAAGATGATCTTCATAAAGACCTACCGAGGCTCGTTGGCGAGGTTGTGTTTCAAGCCAGTCCTGATGAGCTTGCTAGAGACAAACATCTTGCTTCCTATGAAATTGAAAGGAGAGTGGTGAAAATGCTGCCAGATGAGCTAGAAGAGTACAGAAAAAATATGAGCATCTATCAGCAATGCATGAAGAAACTCAATTTTCAAAGATATGCAATTTCCCTTGAAAAGTTGATAATAATGTCTGGGAGAAACAGGACAGCAAGGGAAGCCTTGCTGGCCAGAAACAAGGCGATGAATGTTGCGCTCAACAGCAGGGCCAAAATAGAAGAGCTGAGAGAAATCCTTGCAGAGAATAAAGGTGCCAAGACGATAATATTTACTCAGCATAACAGTCTTGTCTATGAAATATCCGATAAGTTTCTAATTCCACTCATAACTCACAAAACAATCAAGGAAGAAAGACAAGATGTCCTGAAGGGGTTCAAGGAAGGTCGGTACATGGCTATTGTCACGTCCAAGGTTTTAGATGAAGGTGTGGATATCCCAGATGCAGAGTTGGGTGTAATACTAAGCGGTACTGGAAGTGCGAGAGAATTCATACAAAGACTTGGGAGATTATTGAGACCTAAGCCAGATAATAATAGTGCCAGTAGTAGTAGTAGTAGTAGCACTGCTAGTCTTAATTATAAAGACTACAAGAAAGCCAGGCTGATCGAGATAATATCTTCAGAGACAAAGGAAACGTTTACGAGCGCAAGAAGAAAGAGGGCTTTGAAGATAATGCGCAGCAATAATAATTACGATCTTTCAAAAGAGGAAATGAAGAGGAGAAGTATATAGGAACATACAGTAGGTGTTTATTGTATCATATCGTATCCTTATTGTAGAGCGAGGACTATACACGCCCGCCTACGATCCTGTCATAATAGCCAAATTTATGCTGCCAGATGTAACTTCTGGCGAGGATGGTGGTCAAAAGGGTATGGCGGTGGCAAGATAGAGATATGACTATAGTAGTAGCAACAGCAGTAGAGCAATCATAAGCACTCCAGAAGCAAGCTAAAGAGTAACGGCTTTCAAGTAAAGGCATAGAAGAAGCGACCATAAGAAGATGATGCAAGCAAGATGGTAAAAGGAAGTGATTCAAGCTCCTCAGCTGATGATGCAGAGTCATTATTATTACTGTGGGACGACGAGCGCGCAGCCGAGTTTGCAGCATTTGAAAAGAAGAAGAAGACAAAAGCGCACATGTAGGGGGGAATGCAGAGAGGGAGGCTTGGCTCAATACCAATAACTGGGATACCATTGATCTCAATGCGTATGTAATTTTATACGCGTAAACCTTCTTTTCTCTTCCATTGCTCTATCTAAGTCTCT
>JALYGW010000186.1 GCA_030776915.1 Thermoproteota archaeon | reverse complement strand
ATTGCCCCTTTGAGTTCTTTCAGCCAGCTCCAGCCGTCCAGATTTAGTGTCTCAACTAGCTTCAAAAGCTTCCTGCTCCTGCCAATGAGCCCATCATTCATGACTCTGAGCGTGCCTCCGCGTACCCGGTCAGTCGCAATCCGGCGCATGTTCTTATGCCCAACTACTTCCACAGGGTCGGTGTCAACACCGTCTAGCTCTACTGGCAGGTTTGAAATGCATTTCACTACATCTTCGTCTAGAACCTTAAACTGGAAGCCCATAACTTCGCGCTCATAGATCCTGAGCTCTTCGACGAACCTACCGGTTTCATCATCAAAGGAATTTGCTATGTACCTGTCAAGACCAGCCACCTTTCTTGCATGATCAGCAATGAGCATGGTTAGTGCAGCTTCGGTGCCGCCTGCTGATCTAATGGGGCCAGCAAAGGATACCGACAGGTATTGTGAGGCGTCGACGTTGCTCTTGATCGTGACGTCCGATATCCCCTGCAGGGGAGCAACAGTCACACCTTCCGTGACTACGGCTAGGGAAACCCTGACGGCACTATCAAGCCGAGTTTTCAGATCGCCTGAACCGTATTCGCCGGCTGCGATTTCTTCCGCGATCTTTAGCGCGGCCTTTTCCTTGGTCGTCTGTGACAAAAGAGCACGAAGCCTGTCTGCAATGTCTATATTGTGCATCTTGGCAACTCTGTCTGCTAAGTCATATGCAATTTTGGGCTCGATAATGTCTGCTGCGTCAATTCCGCGCCGTCGAGCCATAAGTGCATGTTGGTAGCCCTTGTTAACATTCTTCAGAATACTCTGCTGATACCGCCAGTAGAATGCCGGCATGCTGACATCCTTCAGATGGGTTTCAGCTTCCTCTAGTATCATGGTCTCATCGCATCCTAATGGCCTTGACTATTGATGAAAATTTTTCTTGCCAGTTGTCCTCCCTTTCTATCATAGTGCCAATCACAATGATGTCAGCACCTGCCTTAGCTACTTGGCCTGCAATTTCTGGTGACTTTATGCCACCACCCACAATGATCGTTCCCTCATAGTGGTTCCTTACCATCGCTACCATTTCTGGTGGCACATTTTCGGCTGCACCAGAGCCGGCCTCCAGATACACAAAGCGCATGCCCATATACTGAGCCGCTAATGAATACATCACTGCAAGATTGGGTTTATGGAATGGGATTCCCCTGGCCCTACCCACGAACCAAGCAGTCGTTCCCTCACCTACTATAATGTATGCGGTTGGCAGCGGCTCTATTGCGTACTTCTTGACTGCCAACGCACCCAATGCCTGTGCTTCAGTAATAAAGTATGTGTTTTCTGAATTGAGCAGTGAGCTAAACAAAATCGCGTCGGCCTTTGGTGATACACCTGTGACGTTTCCTGGAAACAATATCACAGGCACGTTAACCGTCGATTTTATTTCGGCGACGAGTTTGGCTAGTTCTAATTGGTCAATGGCAGAGGATCCACCAACAAGTATTGCAGAAGCTCCTCTTTCCTCTACTGTTTTTGCAATTGATGTTGCATCCGTTGAGTTTTCAGAATCAATAAGCGGAAGGCAAATTGTGCCATGATTCTTTATCTCATCCCGAAGGTATTGTTCGACCTTTCCTAATGCCACTTCCCTCTTAAAGAGGGATGTCATTTTAAAGTTTAATGTTACCAAGATTCTAATACTGCAGTTACTATACAAATTTGTATAGTTTCTATGGCAGATCGAAGATCTAATTCTAGTGCTCTTTATGCCTATCTTGTTGCAAATTCTCTATTTACACCACGACAGCTTTCAATAATCTCGAAACAGTTACAAGGGGGCGGCAAGCCTGAAAATATCAGTTCAGGAGCCTATTATAGGCAGGTCAATCAATGCCGTAAGAAGGTGATTTCCGTCCTCTATAGTATGATACTTTTGCAGTCGATAGGAATCGTTCAGTCGGAAGCATCAGCAACGCTAAATAAACTAGCAGAACAGTTAGCTGTGATATTTGCTTCAGAAGGTAGTGATGTTACTTCTAGTCTGAACACAGATGATGTGATGTCTTTAATAAATGAGGTGATAAAAAGAGTATCCAAGTTGTAAAACAAGGTTATTCTAAAATATTAAATCACAGTATCTTGACGTAATGTCGTGATATGATTATGGACCTAATGTCCTTAGGTAGTGACATGGTGATATCAGGAATCTTTGCTTTTCTAGTAGGGATGGTGAGTATGACGGTCTATAGTAGGCTCAAAACCACATTTGAAGAAGGCCGGTATAAGACCAACGAGGCAGTTATTGAAGCAGTCGTTCTTGAATATACTCGCAGACTGCGTGACTACGATAAAGTGATTGCAGAGTTTCGGGCCAAGGTCGATGTCATAGAGAGTAAGGTGCAACCGCATAAGGAAGTATCACAAGATCCATCACAACTACAGCCTCACGTAGCACCCATGAGCGAACCTGTGACAGTCACGCAACATGCTGTAATTGAGAAAGAAGTTAATAGTACAACTGACTATATATTCAAATTGCTTGCTGAAAGACCGCGGTCATCAAGAGAAGTACAACTTGCTATAGGTAGGACAAGAGAACATACAGCCCGCCTGATGAAGAAACTTCATGACCTAGGCCTTGTCAGCAGAGACATCAACGCCAAACCTTTCCGCTATAACATCACAGATGCAGGTCGAGAGATGCTGAAGAAGAGGGCTGAGGCTGCATCGGTTGTTGTCTAGTCATCTTATAGATCCACTCTTTCCCTTGTCGGGTTCTTATGAGCCGGCCACGTTCAGTATATCTTGAAAGATAGGTTGAGATAATGCTCAGTTTGATAGGCTCATTGTACTGATCCTCATACAGTTCGAGGATATCAGTAGAGGTAAACCCACCATATGGGAACTTGCTCTCAATTAGACTCCAGATCTTGTCGCCAACTGAGGCAGGGGTTGCTCTGTTGCTCCTATATGTCTCGTTTTCATTGTTCCCATTTGACTCAATGTTTATGAGATCCACGAACTCGACTATTTTCATTATCTTCTCTTTTGATATATTGCCTTCTAGTGAGAGGTTATACTTGCTTCCTTCTGCATCCTCCAGTTCTATCTTGAACCGCTTCTTTCCAGAGTTCATACGCGTAAAGGTGACTTAACTTGTTAAGGTATTAACACTTAACATGAGCTATGCCAATGTTGATAACAAACAGCTTAGCTGATATTAACCGTGTGTGAGAGCAAGGTAATTTTGGTTAACAAATATCTTTAGTTAACTAGCATTATGGTAAAAAATTATCAGATCTCTGTTCCAGTGGAAATGGAGGGGTTCCAATCGGTGCTGTTAACAACAGTGGTGCCGACGTTAACGCTCCAGTGGAAATAAAGGGGTTAATTTTAAGTCTTTTTTCGTATTGATGTTCTAATGTTGCTAACATAGTTAATTATGTAGGAAGTACCCTTACAGGCCGCCACCCCTTTCTTTCTTCTGCAGAGTCTTCTCTAAGCTTACATTAACTTGTGTCATCAAGATGATACAATAGTTAATTATGATTGATTTTGTAGTTTAAAAATGACTTGTTAATATCATTGTTAAGAGAAAGTTAACAAACTTATATTCTGCAAAAGAAAAACAGGGGGCGGCGGGTTAAAATTGAACACAGGAGTGAGATGATAGATAATAATTGAGCTCTGACATTGATAATATTTTCACAAAGGCGGCAAGTGGCAGGTCACTTGTTAAGAATCGTCAAGCCCTGACTATTGATTATGTACCGGAAAAATTGCCTTTCAGGGACGAAGAGACCAAGGCACTTGCCCAAGTATTGTCTACAATTTTTAAAGGTGCTAGGCCGTCAAATCTTCTTTTATTTGGCAAGCCTGGTACTGGTAAGACTGCAGCAGCAAGAAGCGTAGTAGATAGGCTAGCAAAAAAAGCAAGCGAGCTCCAGACAGATGTTACAGTTCTTTTTGTAAATGGAAAGATTGCAGGAGGTAGCTCCTATAAAGTGATTTTTGAAATTGCAGAAGAGCTTGGAATCAACAAGGAGCAGGAAAAGCAAGTGCATTTTACCGGCTTGTCGATAGGCGAAGCAACAGACAGAGTCTTGAACTTCATACAAAGGAAAAAACTTCACCTTGTCTTGGTGATAGATGAGATAGATTCGCTTGTAGACAGGAGTGGTGACGATATCCTTTATAATTTTACAAGAGCCAACCAGAGAATGAAGGGTGGCTTTATTACACTTATAGGAATCTCTAACAGCCTTACATTCAAGGACAAACTCGATCCACGTGTAAGAAGTAGTCTCAGCGAGGAGGAAATAGTCTTCAACCCATACACAGTAGATCAACTACGTGAGATATTGCAAGAGCGAGCCAAGCTGTCCTTCAATGAAGGCGCAATCTCTGAAGCGGCAGTCAACTTGTGTGCAGCAATAGCGGGAAGAGAGCATGGCGACGCAAGAAAGGCAATCGACTTGTTGAGGGTTGCGGCCGAGCTTGCAGAAAGAGAAGGTACCACTAAGGTCGATGAAAAACATGTGCGCGCCGGCGAAGACAGGATTGAAAGAGACGCACCTTTTGTCGCACTAAAGAATGCGCCGGCACATCATAAACTTGTCATTCTTGCTATCATAAAGTCGACAAATGGAACAACTGGCAAGGTATATGATATTTACCTATCACTTTGCAAACAGGCAGAACAAAAGCCGCTTACCCAGCGGCGTATGACTCAGATAATAAATGAGCTGGATTTGCTCGGTCTAGTTTCAACGGATATAGTTAATCAAGGCCGCTACGGTAGGTCTCAAAAGATCAAGGTGATGATACCACTAACGACAGTTGAACAAGCCCTCAAAGAAGATATCAATTTTACATCACTCATTGATTGAAATCATACACAACAGGTTGAAGCGTTGCTAAGTTGACTATCACAGCCACCCCAGGCGTCGGCGTTATGCCCATTGTCTGCTGGTATTTTGTCTGACTCTGCCACGCACCTGAATTTACAACAAGGGTGCCGCGGTAGCTTTGCACATCAACCACATGTACATGCCCTGAGTGAAAAATATCAGGTACTTCGGTGATAACCATCATGTCCTCTTGCTCTGGAGCTATAGGTGTGCGCTCGCCATATATTGGAGCAAGGTGGCGAGCTTTAAGAAGTACTTTCATCGCCTCTGACGGCTTGGAATAGCTTAGTCCTGGTGTTGTCGCGATGATGTCGTCAAGACCCTGGCCGTGATACATCAACACCTTGACGCCATTCAGTTCAACAAAAGCAGGGTTGCCAAGCATCATACAGTTTTCAAGACCGTAAAACTGCTCGCCCAGATCCTTCCTCGGGATCGCAGGTTGTGGAAGTGCCCTTCTACCAAGGTCGTGGTTGCCTGGTATCACCAATACTTTGATATGTTTAGGAACCTTTGCCAGCAACTGTGCAGCATGGCTCATCTGCTTTGCCGCGTCTATTTCCAACAATTCTTTGTCCTGGTTTGGAAATATACCAATTCCGTCGATCAGATCACCTCCAACACAGAGAAACTTGATCTTCTTGACAATGTCATCATCAGACGATGATGACAGCCAGTCCAAGAACCTCAAAAACTCCGTCTTCATGAAATACTTACTGCCAACATGCAAGTCAGAGATCAATACCGCGTAGGCTTCCGACTTGCTCTTGTTGGGCAAATGGTCAGGAATATCGGGCATCATGACGCTCTTGATCGTCAGCCCTGGCCTTCCCTTGCCATTTTCAAGCTCAAGCATCACCATTTGGTCAAGCGCAAGAGTTGAAGTCTGTTTTTTTACATCATCTACTGTAGAAATCGCAGTTAGGATCCCTGTGTAATCGTCGATTGCTAGTTCAACATCATTTTTCTTGGTGCGCTTTGACATTAAGAGGCCGGCAACTATGATGGAGCTAGAGGCGCTATAGAGGCTTTTTTCGCCTCTTTCAGCCTGCTTGCTGATCCTGACTCTATGCTTGACAGCCGACACTTTTGATATGCGCTTGCTGTCTTGCCGCTGGGCCAAAATGCGCATCGTCTTCTCAAATCTGCTGCGAAACAACGCTGTATAGCCCTCTACTCCCTCTGCAGTGGTAACCTTGGGTGTAGGATCGACGAGCACCGTGCACGTCTGCTCGATTGGACCTTCATGTTTTTTTGGTTCTAGTAAAGTCTTGATGTCGTCAACTACTATTACTGGATTTTTCGTCGGCTTTTTCATCTTGATTATTTCCTGAATTATCTTGAGCACATTGACATCAAGGCCCTTTAACATAGCAAATGCGTTAGGATGTATTTGAAATCCCTTGCTGGTTGCATAAGATAATGCGTTGGAAACTTCATTTTGCAAAGCCAATGCAGTCGGCCATTTTGATGGCGAAGATCATCCTTAATTAGATTTCTGTTGTCATAGTTTTATCTTAGAAGCGCGCATTATCGCCATTGTTGAAGAAATTCTGCGGCAGGTGCAAGAAAGTGCTGCCTGCCAGCGCTAGGTATCTACTGTGTGAAAATTGTCACAAGCAAGTAGTGATGGCCGAAGAGGACCGAGAATTCTACGAAAACTCGCGCTTACATTACTAGGCTTTTCTTCTTGCTGTCTTACTACTGCCTGTTCGCTTCCTTCTTCTTGTAGAAGTGGTAGTAGCTGTGCTCTTGCGCTCAGGTAAAGTTTCGCTCTCCTCAAGCTCCTCTGGAAGCTCAGGCGGAGCTTTCAACTTGCGGGTCTCCATGTCTCCAGGTTCAACTACAGGGACATTAACTGAGTCCTTCAACCTCTCAGCAAAGTCTCGACGTGCAACCACTAAAGTGCGCTGCTGGTCAATCAGCTTTATAAAACCGGTGTAGATCTGCACCTGCTCTGCATACGTCCTTGTTCTTATCTCAGACAGCACATCCTCAAACGAGTCTGCAAACCTCATTGCAAGGTCACCCATTCTTGATATCGCCTCTGCGTCCATTTCTACCTGCTTTTCTGCAGCGGTCTCTTGTGCTTGTTTGGCTTTCTTCTTGGCAATTTTGGTCCCCGCCACTATTATCTCTTTGAGCTCCGCAAGTGCCCTCTTCATCTTCTTTGATATTTCTGACTCAGTGTCGATATATCCTTCCGGCGTTGACACAGAAGTCGTTTCAGGTCTTGGCACTGTCGCAAGCTGCCTTCCTTCTTCCATTATTGAGTCCGCAGTTGTGCTCTTCTTTTCAATTTCTAACTGTTCTGAAGCTGCCGTCTGTATTTCTTGCACTGAAGCTCTTAAAGCTCTGTCCTCCGGCATTGGCGCGTCCCTATGAGTTCTGTATCTAAACAGCAGGTCTTCGTTTGCAATGACAGAAGCCCCTGCTGTAGATACCTCCGACTTTGGAATATCAAACCTTATTGAACTATCCATGTCGC
>JALYGW010000185.1 GCA_030776915.1 Thermoproteota archaeon | reverse complement strand
AATAACATTTCTCCTACTTCTCCTCATCATCATCCTACTCATGCATTGCCGTCGCAGTTACCAATGATATTTGAGACTGCCTATGACGTTCAACAACGATCCACCAAGCTTGCCTTCGATATAGCCGAAATAGATTCCTTGCTAGACCTTTCAGACAGAGGAGGGAGCATTTGTGTTGCTAATAGTAGAAAAAGTAGGGATGGCGGCTTGCACGCAAATAGTCTTGTCACAAGGCTATGCGTTAGGGCCTTGATGTCAAGGCGGCATGGCGGCTTTGGCTCGCCTTCTGTGATATTTATTGATGCAGGCAACTGCTCAGATATTTATCAGTGCGTGAACTTTGCTCGCCAATATGGGCTTGATATCCAAAAAGTCTTGGATAGTATAATGGTGAGCAGACCGTTTACCATTCACCAGCTTGCAGGACTACTCATATATGAGCTTGAGTCAGCAGCTATACACCGCTTTGGTGCTAAACTTGTAGTAGTATCTGACATGCTGAAAATATTCTCCCAAGAAGCATCAGACCCACAACTAGACCATGATGAAGCGCAATGGTTGCTCAGAGAAATAGCAACGTCACTGCAGAGAATATCGGCTCAAGCATTAGTTGTTCTTTTATTAAATAATAATAACAACAACAACCGCCCATCGCAATACCGGAGTCTTTTGCCGCATTGTGATAATCGGATTGATATCACTGCTACTGCATCGTCTGATGGGTCACACAACTTGCAGTTAGAGATAACCAACCATCGCCATCGTGACAGCAAGCACCACTGCTTATCACTGCCTGAAAGAGAGGTGCAGTTTGTTCTCGCTCGGTGAATACATACACATACAATGTATGTGTCTCATCATCAGCACTATGCCATCATTTATTCTTGCGCTTGCAATGGAAGAAGAAAGGGATGGAAAGCATTTCATAACAGATTGCAAGACAGATCAGAGACAGAAAGAAGTTTGAGAGATGTTCCTTGACATTCTCAAGTTTTACTCGCTATTATTGTACTCCGCCTGTCCGACTCTATTCGCTACTTATTTCAATTCTGCTATGTACCATTTCATACAGCTGGTTAAGTGTATGCCAAGCAAGTAGAGCAGAGATGTTGTTGTTGGCTGAAATTAGGAATTGGAAAGAAGAAGAAGCAGTAGGAGATCTATCATAATAATGAGTCTGTTTCCAACTGACGACATTCTTGCCAAGCTGCAAGAACAGTGGAAAGGCTATGCCGATGCTCTGCGGCAAGAGGATAAAGAAGCGTTCCTTATAATGATAGAGAAATGTTATGCTCACGCCGCTGCAATTAATGCAAAAGGTGAGCCTTTCCCAAATGAAGCACTGCTCATGTCTTTGGTATTCTCGCAATACAAAATGATTAATTGGTTGGTGCCAAAGGTAGCTGAACTAAGTGCCAAGTTGGATGAGCTTGAAAAAGGGGGGGAAGATAAGAGGCGCACTTGACTTCTTCTTCTTCTTCTTCTTCTTCTTCCACTACTGGCTGGCTCTTTGACGCCTATCCTCGAGGCGACAGAATGATATTTTGGATAAAGCAGGAAAAGGATGGCAAGATTGTCAGGCTTGAAGACAACAGCTGGTCACACTCAATCTATGTCGCTTCTGATAACAAGCACGACTTAGCTTCAGTAGCAAAAGACGAGCGCGTTTCCTCATTCATAAAGTGCTATGAATTTGTCAAGAAATATGAGAAGATCATTGACAAAACCAAATCTGAAGTATTGAAATTGACTTTGACAGACTCGTCGCAAGCCCAGAAGCTTGCCAACTGTATCATGCTTAGCGGCAGGTTTGGACAGTTCCGTCCTTATAACGTGGATATCTTGCCAGCACAATCATATTTTTACGAACATGATATCTTTCCGCTTGCTTTTTGTCAAGTTACCGTGTCCGGTGACGTCAATAGTAGTAGTAGACTAACATGGTCGTGCAAAGACTACGATGACGTGTGGTCGATAGACTACATGCTACCAAAGTTCAAGACCCTTCACCTGAGCATCAGGCCCCGGAAACAGGAGGGCAAGCTACCCAAATTTGCAGACAAGATAGACTCAATATCTATCAGAAATGAAAATGAAATAATTAAAATTGATGGTACTGATGATGTTCAGATACTCTTTAGCCTTGCAGAAATGATGTCTGCCCTAGACCCAGACTTTGTCTTTACTGAAGATGGCGATTCATTTGGCTTTCCCTATCTCGCTTACAGAGCCAAGGTCAACGATTGCAGCAATATCCTTGTCCTTGGTCGGGAGCCATCCAGAGCAACAACTCCTATAAAGCCAATCCAAGATGGAACAACCTATTTCTCTTATAGCAGAATGCATTACCGTCCTTCATCAACACAGCTCTTTGGCAGGGTGCATATCGACAAGCATAACTCATTTATCCTTGACGAGGCAGGCATGGAGGGGCTTTGTGAAGTTGCCAGGATATGCAGAATGCCACTTCATAAGGCTTCACGCGCTACAATTGGACGCTGCATGAGCAGCCTCCAGTGCTACCATGCAGCGATAAATGACATCCTAATTCCTTGGAAATCGGCATTTGCAGAGCACTTCAAGACCTATTCACAGCTACTTGTAGCAGACCGCGGCGGTATGATATTTGAGCCGCGGGTAGGCGTGCATGAGCGGGTTGGTGAGCTTGACTTTTCTTCGCTTTATCCAAACATCATGTGTGCAAAGAACCTGTCAGGCGAGACGGTTCTATGCGCCTGTTGCTCTGAATCAAAGCTGCGTGTGCCAGAGCTTGGCTGGCACATCTGCGAAAAGAAAATTGGTATTGTGCCACAATCGCTTGAAATATTGCTTAAGAAGCGTGAGCAATATAAGCGGCTACTAAAGTCTCCTCAGATAGATCCAAAAACAATACAAGTTTATGAAGCAAGACAAGGATCGCTCAAATGGATTTTAGTTACAAGCTTCGGCTACCTTGGATATAGCAATTCAAAGTTCGGCAATATTGATGCACATATTGCTACATGTGCCTTTGACAGACAAGTACTCCTAAAAGCAGTCAGAGTTGCCGAATCTCATGGCTTTAGAGTACTGCATGGTATTGTTGATTCTATATGGGTGGTCAAGCAAGGTGCTGCGCGAGAGGATTATCTGAAACTAAAAGAAGTAATAGAGCAGAATACAGGTTTTCCAATATCATTTGAAGGTATTTACAAATGGGTTGCATTTGTCCACTCCAAGAGGAGCAGTAGTAGTAATAAGCATATTCCGGTGCCAAATCGGTACTTTGGTGTATTTGAAGACGACGGCAGCAGCCTAAAAGTGAGAGGCTTGGAGATGCGAAGGCGGGACAATCCTCCATTTTTTGATAAGTTCCAAACAGAAGTTCTAAAAGTCATTGCCAATGGCAATACAATCGAAGAAGTCAGGATCTTGATGCCTAAGATCAAAGCTGTTCTTAACAAGTATGTGCAGTTGTTGAAAGATCGAAAGGTCCCGCTTCAGGAACTTGTCTTTACAAAACAGCTATCCAAAAATTCTGACAGCTATGTCATCAATACTATCGAAAGCACTGCGCTACGCCAACTAGCAGCGGAAGGCAGAATTTTGCGAGCGGGTGAAATTTTACAGTATGTAATAACTGATTATTACAACAATAACAAGTCCTCTAATAAGAGAGCAACTCCATTTGAATTAGTTGACAGTAAGACTACTCCTGGTGCTGCTTATGATGCCCAGCGATATATAGAATTGCTAATAGAAGTAGCCCATTCAGTTACTGAGCCTTTCGATTTTCATGGAAAAAATCTGTGGAAAGCAGGCGCGTCTAGGTGACTGTCTGTAGAACTGATAATTAGACGGCAGCGGTTGCCTCATAGACTGCGGTGAAAAAGATAGGCGACTTTTAAGTTGGCTATTATATATAGGCTCCTATATCTAAGGAGCATATAACTCTATGGTTAGAGGTCGACAAGGTAGCAGTCTATACCAAAGTCTCTTGTCCGTGTTTTCCGAACATGCAAACAGTATATC